>JBBTGF010000364.1:0-2058 GCA_038041525.1 Elusimicrobiota bacterium
GGTTTCAACAGTTTCAACGCCATGCTTCGCCAGCAAAGAAAAGAATTTTTGCGGCAGAACAGGCCGTATGTGCTCGCCGCTGGTTCCACCGCTAGTCCGCAGTCAGCGCCACGATCCGGTCAGCGCGGGTTCGCCGGTTTTGCGCCTGCAGCCTTGTTGGCCTCGCTTGCCGGTCTGGGCGCCATATCGATGCCAGTTATTTTTGATTTCTTTGCCGCAGCATCCGCGCTATTGCTGATCGGGATGGCTTGGGGGTTTCCCGGCAAGAGCCGTGTCGAGCGGCGCGTTGAAAAGTTCTTTAAGGCCGAGGGAAATTTTTATACCGAATCGAAAGCGGAAAGAGCGTTGCGTAAGGGCAACAGGGTCCCGCTTGAGAGGCTTATCTTAAACAGGGGACTCTCTTTGGATGCGCAGAAACGATTGTTGGATATTTTTATCACTAAATCCATCGAGCCTGTAGTCACGAAATGGTATTCGGTTCGGCAATTCACGGCTAGCGAGATCCTTGCGTATTATAAGGCGGTCGATTCATTGGAAGGCGTCTATGACGATCCCGCAGCGTCTAAAGAGCTCAAAAGTTTTATTTTCGATCGTATGCTTACGATGGGATTCTCTTACCATTATATTTTCGGGGAAGATATCGATGCGCTTATCAAACGGGGGCATGAACACCAACCCTTGTATTCAAGCGTTTATTTTAGGCACTGGGAACAAATCAATCGTATGCTCATGCGGGATATCAGCGTGCTGTCCGGACGGGAAGAGAGTTATGTCAATTCATTCTATCCTCGGCTCGTGGCCGCGTTGGACGTTCAAGCGCGACTAGAAAAGGCTCACCAAGAGGGACGTTCGTCTGAGAACGCGCAGATTCTGCGGCGCGAACTTAAACGAGTCATCGCTATGGCGGCAGAGACATGGGGGAGGGTTTTGCAAGACCGTGGGGCTGATTTTAACGCCAAATCAGTTGTCAAGATCAATGAACGATTGAATTCCGGGGACACCATACGCAATTCTGAATTGCGTATGGTGTCCCCGGAAAGCCAAAGGACGGAAGTGCGGGGTTCGCGTGACGGGGGACGGACAACTTCTTTGGGTGATCCTGGATTCATTAAAAAAGCCGCGATGGAAAACGCGGACGCGGTTTTAACCGGACCGAAGGCCGTCGATATCGAGCGCGCACGCCGGGTAAAAATCGCCATGCAAGGCGGCTTATATCAGTTGCATATGAGCAATCTTGCCTTAGCTGGATTGTTTTTCATGGTGCTTTGCAGCGTCGCTCTCGCTGCGGTCATGGGTGCGATTTGGGGCATGTGGGCGGCTCTCGTGGCGCTTATCGTTTCTTGGCTTCCTATATTTAAAGTCATCGACGTGGTTTCCGGAACCAAACCTGATTGGGATAACATACGGGCGCTCTATGAATCCGACTCGGCTGCTTATGGCGACCTTTTACGCGCCGCCATGGCGACTCATTTCGCTGACAAAGACTATCGTAATGATCTGGGAAAATTCGCCGTCGGGGCGCTTGAGGGTTTGGGCCAAGAGGACCGGGGTGTCCCGGTTGAGGAAACCAAAGCCGCGGTTTTGGCCGTGGTTAAAAAGTACGGCGTTTCCGCCAAGTGGGCGGCGGGAATCAGGTACGCCGTCGGTTTGGCGCCCTGGCAGGAGATCGAAGACGTTTTACCCCAGACCCCTGAACTGCAAGAGGCGCAAGCCGAGGTCGAGCGGTTCCTGGCTGAAGACCCGGTCAAGATGCGCTTTGAAGAGTTGGCAGAGCGGGAGAAAGTCCGGGTTGACCCTACTGTCATTGCGAGAAGCGTTAGCGACGAAGCAATCGGATCAGCGCCTCTGGCGCAACAGGTGCCGCGAGCTCTGCGAACGGCCTCAAAAGATTCTTTTGAGATTGCTTCGCCTCAACAGCCCCCCTCCGCAGAGCTTCGGGGGACGCTCGACCCGCCGGAGGCGGGTCCCCGGCAGGAAGTTGAGACTCGCAATGATAAGGAGGTCAAGCTTTTGCGTAGCAAGGTCGGGGAGCGGGGTGCGGTAGATTTCAAAGTTTTG
>JBBTGF010000365.1:0-1422 GCA_038041525.1 Elusimicrobiota bacterium
GTCCCGAGGTTTCCAAGAAGCTGGAAAACTGGGAGGCGCGGCGCGCTAGCATGCAGAATGTCTGCGCCAATTGTCACGCCGGAGAGTGGACCACGAATTTTTACAAGCAATATGACGCCGCGGTCGAGCTCTACAACAACAAGTTCGCCATCCCGGCTAAGTCCGTGATGAAGAAGTTGTTGGATGCCAAGAAGATCACGCCCACGCCTTTTGATGATGAGATCGAGTGGGTGTATTATGAACTCTGGCATCACGAGGGACGCCGTGCGCGCATGGGCGCTTCGATGATGGGTCCCGATTATACGCAGTGGCACGGTTTCTATGAGGTCGCTAAACATTTCTACACTAAGTTCTTGCCGCAAGCCGAGCATCTGCTTAAAGGCGTTACCAAGGAAATCAGAGCCATGGATGACCATAAATGGATCAGCGGCCTTTCCAAGGAAGATCGCTCTAGGATTGAAGCCTTCTATCAACAGCGTTACGGTAATTGATGCTACTGACGCATCCTGTCGGCTGGTTGATACCGGCGCTCGCAGCGCTGTTCCTTTACGGCATCGGTCAGGGGCTGGTTAAAAAGAACATCGGCGACGTCTCGCCCGCCCGTTATTGTCTTTACTACGTTGTCGCTAAAGCGTTCGTCACTTTAGGCTATTTCTTTACGCATGAACATCCGCCACTCTTGGCGCCGGAGAACAGGGAATTCCTTTATTTCGGCGTGCTGGCTTATCTGCTCGACGGCGCGGGATGGATCATGTATTTCGAGTCGATCGTCGCGGGTCCGATCACCATCGTCGGCACGCTCTCCGCTGCTTATTCCGCGCCGACTGTGATCTTCGGCTGGCTCATCTTAGGCGAAGTGCTGTTGCCTGTGCAGTATTTCGGGGTGGCGATGGTCATCCTGGGCTGCGTCACGCTCTCTTACAGCCCAACTGGCGGCGAGCAAGCGGTGCGCGGCAGGTCGTGGATAGTGCTGGCTTTAGGCGCATTGCTGGCTTGGGGACTGGCACAGACCGCCTCCAAGCATGCTTACGGATTGCCGGGAGCCAGCGAATCGAGTATGTCGTTTTTCAGCACACTTGGCGGCGGGTTGACCTTGGGGCTTTATGGGTTGTTGCGCGGCGGCGCGGGCGGTGATCATAGCATCAGGGATTGGGGGAAGAGCTTCTTGCCCATGGGCATGATGGCGGCGGGGGATTTGTGCGTCATCATCGCCACTCGCTGGGGTCCGATCTCACTAGTGACGCCTATCAGCAGCGCTTATCCTGTCGTCACCATCATCTTCGCCGCGTATGCCTTGAAGGAGAAAGTGACACGTTTGCAATATGCGGGTATCGCCTGCGTGCTTTTGGGTATGTTCGTAGCCCAGGGTATCGTCGGTTAGGCGACCAGATAGTCGTAACGCTTGCGGAATTCTTCGGGCGT
>JBBTGF010000366.1:0-1951 GCA_038041525.1 Elusimicrobiota bacterium
GATAGAACGCACCTGCATCACCTGCGCGCCGGAGATGGCGAGTTTTAGCATCTCGTCATAAGAGATCGCGCTCAATTTTTTGACCACATGTGTGTTCCTAGGGTCGGCAGTATAGACACCTTCGACGTCGGTGAATATCTCACAATGACCGGCGCCTAACGCCGCGGCCAAAGCCACCGCGCTTAGATCCGAACCGCCCCGGCCCATAGTAGCCAACTCGCCGTCACGACACGCGCCTTGGAATCCCGCAACCACCGCTACCGAACCCGCAGCCAACACACGCCTGACTCTTGTAGGGCATAAAGCGGCCACCCGGGCATTACCGAACACGGGTTCCAAGATAAAACCAGCCTGCGGCCCTGTCAAAGAAACTGCAGGCACGCCGCGAGCCCGCAAGGCCATGGCAAGTAACGCGATACTCACCTGTTCGCCAGCCGCCAACAGCATGTCAAGCTCGCGCACCGCTGGCTCCTTGCTCACTCCCGATGCCAGCGCTAGCAGATCATCCGTCATATCGCCAGGAGCCGAGACCACGACTGCGACCCTTTTCGTCTTCTTCCAGACCGCGGCGATACGTGCGGCGGCGCGCTGGATCTTGGCGGGATCGGCGACCGAACTACCGCCGAATTTCATCACGACTATCTTACGTCGGCTACCACCCATAAAAGACAATGATACATCTTCAAAGAATGCATGTAGAACAGGACGTCCCGCGAATTGACCGCGGTCATATCATAGTTGACCAGCCTCATTTACAATCTATTGTATGTTCAAGCTCACCCCTTTCTATAAAGGTGGTCATGCCCAGACGGCCAGTTGGTTGCACAAATTCACCGGCGTCGGCGTCTTTCTCTTCTTGTGTACCCACATCCTCGACACCGCCGCGCTCGCCTTCTCGACGCAGATCTTCGACAAGATCATCATGTTCTATCGCAACCCGCTGTTTAAAGTGGGTGAAGCCATCCTGACCGGCTGCGTCATCTATCACGCCTTCAGCGGTCTGCGCCTGATCGCGCTCGACGTCTGGACCGACCTTATCCGCAAACACAAACTGCTCCTGCGCGTGCAGACCGTCATCGTCTTAGCGTTATGGTTGCCTGCGGCATACATGATCTTATGGGGACATTGAGCAATAGTTCACGGCTATCCGCCTTAGCTTGGCTCTACCTAAGAGTCTCGGGTATCCTGGTCCTGTTCTTGGCTCTAGGACACCTCTACATCATGCACATCGCCAATTCGATAGAGACTATCGACTCGGCCTTTGCCGCAGAGCGCCTGAGCGCCCCCGTTTGGCGAGCCTACGACTTCCTATTATTGACTTTAGCCCTCTCACATGGCGGTTTCGGCATCAATAACATCTTGCAAGACTGTATCAATGAAAAACGTAAGAAACTTGCCAGCGGCATCGTCTTGATCGTGTGCGCGGCGCTTTTTGTCATCGGCTTGGCCGTATTCATAAAGGATTTTAAGGTCTAAATGTCTATCGAAATCCAACGCCACCAATACGATGCTATCATCGTCGGCGCGGGGGGCGCCGGCCTCTACGCGGCGCTCGAGCTCGCCAAAAGCGGGGACAACGCCGTCGTCATCTCCAAACTTTATCCCACCCGCTCACATACCGGCGCCGCACAAGGCGGTATCGGCGCGGCCTTAGGCAACGAAGAGGCGGATTCTTGGGAATGGCACGCCTTCGACACAGTCAAAGGCTCTGATTACTTAGCCGACCAAGACGCGGTCAATTTCATGTGCCAACAAGCGGTCGAAACCGTCATCGAACTCGAACATCTGGGCCTGCCCTTCTCGCGTACCACTGATGGCAAGATCGCGCAACGGCGCTTCGGCGGACACTCGCATAACTTCGGCAAAGGCCCGGTCAAACGCAGTTGTTACGCGGCAGACCGCACCGGACATATGATTTTGCAAACGCTTTACCAGAACTGCATCAAACGCA
>JBBTGF010000367.1:0-1461 GCA_038041525.1 Elusimicrobiota bacterium
AAGTCGAGGCCCTTCTGCCTTGAGCACGAGATCGTGGCGCTCAAAAAAGCCGGTTTGGCCTTGGGCGGCAGTCTGGAAAACGCCATCGTCGTCGACGGGGATACCATCAAAAGCGCGCGCCCGCTACACTACAAGGATGAATTCGCGCGCCATAAACTGCTAGACCTCTTAGGCGACTTGAGCCTCCTGGGAGCGGGCCGCCTGCGCTTCTGCGTCAACGCATTCGCGCCCGGACACGAAGCCAACGTAGCTTTAGTCAAACAACTCAGGACCATACTCAACAAACGGGGGTAAACCACAATGACAGAAACGACTACTACGACACAGCATCAAGAACTCGACATCAACGCAGTCCTCAAGGCATTGCCTCATCGCTGGCCCTTCCTGCTCATCGACCGCGCGGTGATCACCGAACCAGGAAAGAAAGTCACCGGTTACAAGTACGTCACCATCAACGAGACCTTCTTCCAGGGACATTTTCCCGGACATCCCATCATGCCCGGAGTGCTCATCATCGAATCGCTCGCGCAGGCCGCATGCGCGCTGATGCTCGGTTCCCCTCAATTCGCCGGAAAACTGGCTTTCTTTATGGGCATGGACCAGGTCAAATTCCGCGCCCCGGTCACGCCAGGCTGCTACCTTGAACAACGGGTTGAACTGCTGCGCGCCGGTTCCCGCGCCGGGAAAGCCAGGGGCGAATCGTGGATCAATGGCACGACATTGGCTGCGCAAGGCGAGTTCACCTTCGCCTTGGTAGACAAATAAGCGCCAAGCGAAGACACCCATGTCAAACATACACCCCACAGCCATCATCGACCCCAGCGCGCGGCTTGGCGCCGACATCAGCATCGGCCCATACTGCGTCATCGGGCGTGACGTCGAGATCGGCAGCGGCGCCAAGGTCGGCGCGCATACCGTCATCGAGAACGCCACTATCGGCGCTAATCTCAAAGTCATCGCGGGAGCCTTCATCGGTACGCCTCCGCAGGACCTTAAATACAAAGACGAACCGACGCGCGTGCAGATCGGCGACAATTGCACCGTCAGGGAATGCGTCACTTTAAACGGCGGCACCACTACCGACGGTGGCGACGGCGTCACCCGCATCGGCAACAATTGCCTCTTCATGGCCTATTCCCATGTCGCGCACGACTGCGTAGTCGCAGACAACGTCATCATGACCAATTGCGTCGCTTTGGCCGGACATGTCAAACTCGGCGAGGGCGCCATCATCGGGGGTTTATCAGCGGTCCACCAGTTCGTACGTATCGGCGAGGGCGCCATGATCGGCGGCGTCTCCGGGGTGGAGCGCGATGTACCGCCCTATTGCTTAGCGCAAGGAAACCGCTGTGAACTTATCGGTTTGAACCTCATCGGGCTCAAACGCAAAAAAGCTGACCGTGCCACCATCGCGGCAGTACGCAACGCCTTTGAAACGCTATTCAACTCGAACCGGCCCCT
>JBBTGF010000368.1:0-1659 GCA_038041525.1 Elusimicrobiota bacterium
CGTTTAGAGCCAGGATGCCCGCCATGGAGAAAGCAGACAAAGTATCAGGAACCGCGCCTATGATATTGTTATGGGCTACACTGTTATTTACAGGATAAGAGCGGGCTTGGCCTTGAGGAACCGCGCCCCGCCAAAGCTGCAGGACGACGCCGACGCCTCCGAAACAGAGTTTATTGCCCATGACGCAATCAAAAACTGACAGGTCTTTAATGGTGTTATGATGAATATGCCAGCCATCACCGCCGTTATTGGTAATTCCCTGGACAGTTCCTACGATATGGACATGGCTTATTTCAATATCATTAATCTTATTGTTGCCGTTACTTAAATCCCGGGCATAGATGGCTAAAGCCAAAGGATTGGGGTTCTCATTAGAGATACCGGCGCCATCAAAACTAAGATTGCTTAAAACAGAACCACTAGCCTGCGGGGAAGACAACCACAAACCCACGCTAACGCCTGCTGGATGCTTGGGGCCATCGGGACAGGCCACAATCACTGCCCCGTCCTCCTGGAGAACGGGCCAAGAATAATGATGATAGAGCTTTAAGGAAGCAGTACCGGCTTGCCCCTCGCCGGTGATGGTTAAACGTTTGTTGAGAAACGCTCCGCAATGCCTTCCTGGAGCCAGGCGGATATCATCGCCAGGACTGGCAGCATCGATGGCGGATTGCAAAGTAGGCTGATCTTTGGGGACGAGCAAGGTAGCGGCAAAAAGAAAATTTAAATTAGCGATGTAAACAACTAATGCAAGGATTTTCCGCATCTCACTCCCTGATTTTCTTTAAATGCTACAAAATACTTCAATCGTAAACTTGCGGAATAGGTAAGGGTCGTGCTACTACGCTCAAACCTCGAAGTTGACAGTGGCGGCGTAACGGCCGAAAGCCTTCTTGATCTTAAGGTTCTGCCACAGCGTTGTCTTGACTTCCAACTGTAGCGGCAACGCGGGATATGTCAACCCTGAAGCTTTGGCAGTCAACGATAGCATGTCATCAGCGACTTTGAGCGTCATCCTGTCATGGACGAAACGTCCATTCTTAAGCCAGGCGACCGTCTCATTAAGGAATTTCCCTAAAAGTTCTTCGGGGGTCTGCGCCTTGATATCGAGGTCTTTGACTTCAGCGACGCCTTGACCGAAAGAACCACCGCCGAGCGCCACGAGTTTCAATCCATGTGCACAGACCGTGAAGAACTCATCGATCGTGGGAGCTGTGACCTTGATCCCGGTCTTGGAATCGTTATCGATGACTTGGAATTGTCCAGCCATTACGCCGCCAACACCGCTGACCTGTCAGCGGTAGGTTTACCGGGAGACAAGAAAGCGCCGATACGTTTAGCGGCTTCGGCTAAACGTTCCTCGCTAGCCACTAATGCAATGCGCACATAGCCCTCGCCCTCTTTGCCGAAACCCGTCCCAGGCGAAAGACAGACGCCGGTCTCGAGCAACAGCTTCTTAACGAAATCAAACGAGCCTTTCTTCGCATACTGCTTAGGCAGCTTCGCCCACAGATACATCGAACCGCTAACCTTGGGCATATACCAACCGGCGTGCGCCAATACAGCGGCCATGAAAGCGTCACGACGCCGCTCATAGATCTTCGCCATCTCACGCTCGCCACCACCAGTCAACGCCGCTATCGCGGCCCTTTGGATGAA
>JBBTGF010000369.1:0-1016 GCA_038041525.1 Elusimicrobiota bacterium
AGCATCTGGTCGTCGATGTCGATGCGGCTTATCAGGGGGCAGTCCTTGAATGCCTTGGTCGCCGCGGCGGACAGATGGTGAATCTGACTCCTGAAGGCACGACGCGCGTGCGCTTTGAATACACCATCGCATCACGCAGGTTGATGGGTTTTAAGACTGAATTGATGACATTAACCAAGGGTACGGGCATGATGCATCATAGTTTCTTTGGTTATGGCCCCAGGGGCGCGGATCCGGAGAAGCGTTCCAATGGCGTGCTTATCGCGATGGAAAAGGGCACGACTACCGCTTATGCGCTTTACAGTCTGCAGGAACGCTGTACCATGCTTGTGGGCGCCGTTGTCGAGGTCTATGAGGGTATGCTTGTGGGTATCAATCCCCGCTTTGAGGACATGGTGGTCAATCCTTGCAAACAGAAGGCGATGAGTAATATGCGCACTAAGGCGACGGACGAAGCGCTCACCCTGTCGCCGCATCTGACCTTTACGCTCGAGCAGTCGTTGGAATTCATCGATGAGACCGAGGTCGTCGAGGTGACCCCGAAAAGTATTCGTTTGCGCAAGAAGGTCTTAGACGCTACCGAGCGCAAGAGGGCACTTAAACAGGAGCGATGAGGTTTTTTTGCAGAGCTGGCATCGTGCTGGCGCTGGTCGTCTTAGCGGGCCAGGTTGCAGCGCAGGATAAGGAGGTTTCAGATATGCGTAAAGTCAGCGGTACTTATGGCAGACCCACCGACGAAGAACTTAAAAAGAAGCTCACCAAGGAACAGTTCGGTGTGATATGCGAGTCAGCCACGGAGAGCGCATTCAAGAACGCTTATTGGGATAACCATGAGCATGGGATATATGTCGACATCGCCACCGGTGAGCCGTTGTTCCTGTCGTTGGACAAATTCGATTCCGGTACCGGTTGGCCGAGTTTTACCAAACCGATCGATAAATCGATGCTAGTGGAGTCGCAAGACAAGTCGTTACCGGTCGTGCGCACCGAAGTGCGTTCGCGTCACGGCGATTCAC
>JBBTGF010000370.1:0-3331 GCA_038041525.1 Elusimicrobiota bacterium
CAGATTGACGCTCAATCCTTTGCCGCATATCGATATCGTGGGCACCATCATCTTGCCCGCCGTCTGTATGCTCACCAACGCTCCCATGTTCGGCTGGGCAAAACCGGTCCCGGTCAACCCCTACCGTTTAAGCAACAAACCGATGAGCATGGTTTTGGTCGCGGCGGCGGGGCCGCTGTCGAATTTTTTCCTTGCCGCGATCTGTGCCCTGGCGATGCAGGTGGTTACGCATACGATGACGCCAACAGACTCGCAGATGCTGTTACTGCGTTGTCTTAACTACGGGACTTTGGTGAACCTCTATCTGTGCGTATTCAACCTGCTACCCATACCGCCGCTCGATGGCAGCAAACTGCTGGAAGCGGCCCTACCCGGCAGATTCTCGGATTTCTATGCCCGCATCGCCCCCAATGGTTTCATGATCATCATGTTACTAATGATGACAGGATTCTTTGGCAAAGTGATCAGTCCGATCGTCATGCTGCTTTACAGGATGTTGATGGGATGACGGCCGCAAAGCGACTTTTTTCGGGGATACAACCCACCAGCGTCCCACATCTCGGCAATTATCTTGGCGCGCTTAAGCACTGGGTGACCCTACAATCGGACTACCAATGCCTTTACTGCGTCGTCGACCTGCATGCGCTGACTACGGCAAGAAACCCCAAAGAGACAACGGCAAACATCTTCGATACGGCGTCGATGCTGCTTGCCATCGGCGTCGACGTCGAGCGCTCGGTACTCTTCGTGCAATCCCAAGTAAGCGGACATGCCGAACTCGCCTGGATACTTTCGTGTTTCTGTTATATGGGCGAGCTCGGACGTATGACACAATTCAAGGAGAAAGTCGGCGCAGAGCAAGAGGCCGCCAACGCCGGATTGTTCACCTATCCTGTACTGATGAGCGCCGATATCCTGCTTTACAACACCCGTGCCGTCCCGGTCGGTGACGACCAGAAACAGCATCTTGAATTAGCACGCACCATCGCGCGCCGGTTCAACAACGCCTATGAGGCGGTATTCAGCATCCCTGAACCTATCATCCCTGCACACGGAGCGCGTATCATGAGTCTAGACGACCCCGGCAAGAAAATGAGCAAGAGCGCCGCCTCCGCGATGAGTTTCGTAGCTCTCACTGATGAGCCTGATGCTATCCGTAAGAAGATCAGGTCGGCAGTGACGGATTCAGGCCGCGAGGTCATCTACGACGAGACTGCCAAGCCGGCCCTTGCCAACCTGCTGACTATCATGAGCCTGGTATGCGCCAAGACGCCACAGGAATTAAGCGCACTCTACCGCGACAAGGGTTATGCCGTGTTTAAATCCGATTTAGCCGAAGCCGTCATCACTTTCCTGATGCCTGTGCAAGAACGTTACCGTCATTGGAAAGATTCGCCCGACAAGGTCAACGCCCTATTGGCGCAAGGCGCCGAGCGGGCAAGGGTCATGGCCGCACCGATGCTCGAGCGCGTTAAAGGCTGCATCGGGATAAAAATGTAATAATCGGTGTTGCTGATGACACAAGAAACCATGCCACCGGTGGGCTTTGAGGTCCATCTCGACCTTTACGAAGGACCGCTCGCGCTCTTATTGCATCTCATCGAGAAGAACAACATGAACATCCTCGATATACCCATCGCCGACATCACGCACGAGTACCTCGGCTATCTGGCGCGCGTGCAGCGCGTCGAAACCGCTGTCGCCGGTGAATTCCTGCTGATGGCGACGACCTTGATGCAGATCAAAACGCGTATGCTCTTGCCAAAGCCGACGGGGCCGGGACAACCCGAGGACCCGCGCAGTGAGCTCGTCAACCGTCTGTTACTCTATCAGCGCTTCACCAAAGTCGCGCGTGACCTTGAAGAAAAAGCGCGTTCTATGGAGCTCTATACTTTCCGCCCTGCTCCGGTCTTCGAAGGCAGTGATTACCGGATCGCGCAAACCCCTGTCGACCTTTATAAAGCTTTTAAAAGGATCCTTGAGGACTTCGTGCAAGCCGGCGGCGACATCCGCGCCATCGAAGTCGACGCGCATCCCGTGGAGGCGAAGATCGAGAGGATCACCAAACTCTTAGAGCAAGCCGGTTCAGTGCCATTGGCCTCCATCTTTTCAGCCGAGAACTCACGTCTAGGCATCATCGCGTGCTTTCTGGCGATCCTAGAACTCATCAAACGCAGGGAGATCACCGCCTTGCAGCAGGAAGCCTTCGGTGAAATCTTCATCTCCAGGATGGCGAGCAATTGACATGATGACACAAGAAGAGATCATTTCAGTAGTCGAGGCGATGCTGTTTGCGACCGATGAACCATTGGGTATCGTGCGCATACGCCGGGTCATCAAGCAAGTCCTTAAGGAACGGCTCATGCCCCCGATCCTCGCGGATGAAGCGCCGATCTTGCAGGTAGCTGCCAGTGGTCAGAGCGATGCCGACGACGGCGAGCAAGAACAGACCGAGATCGATGAGCAGATAGAAACGCAAGAAGAGCAGCAGGTCGGCCGCCACGGCGAGAACCTGGATTTTGATTCTATGATCGAGACCGCGATCCTGGCGATCAAGCAGAAATATTCAGACGACTATTCTCCCGTCGTCGTCTTAGAGATCGCCGATGGCTGGCAGTTCGCCACCAACCCGCGCTTAAGTCCCTATGTACGTAAACTCTATAAAGAGCGCACCCATATACGGCTTTCGCAGGCGGCATTAGAGACCCTCACTATCGTCGCCTACAAGCAACCCATCACACGCGCGGAGATCGAGCACATCAGGGGCGTGGAATCCATTGCCGCTTTAGAGACCCTGATCGAGCGCAACCTGCTACGCGTCGACGGCCGCAAAGAGACCGTCGGCAGACCTTTATTGTACGCCACGACTCCTGAATTCCTGCGCCAATTCGGACTCAAAGCGATCGATGAACTGCCCGCGCTGGAAGCAGGCGTCACCGATGTGACGCCCCCGGCGCAAGAGCCTCGGCAAGAGGCTCGAGTACCAAAAGATGCCCCTGTCGTGGATCCGGAACTCTTGATCGAGGCCGAAGACGGACAGATATCGCAGAACTAGCGGCTATCTGCTATGGCCACTGTTATTGGCCATAGCGGTCGTCGCGTATACCTACTCACAGCGCTCACGTACAGCTACGTTAGTCATCAGCCCGACCGTCCCGACCACGACGCTCGATTCCCTGCTGATAAAGACCGCGGCGACACAGACCTTAGGCGCCGACGCGGCGCTGATCGAGGATGCCTACCAAGACGCAGCACCTCGCTTTGAGCGCACCTTCAGCATACGCCAAATAGATTTTTTCAGCATGAGCGCCCAAGAGATCACGGCGCGTTA
>JBBTGF010000371.1:0-5494 GCA_038041525.1 Elusimicrobiota bacterium
GGCGACGATGCCATCATCGCCTGGGTCTCGTTGCAGGCGCAAGAACAACTGCACCGTAAGATCGTGGTCAAAGACGCCACGATCAGCTTGACCAGAGGCCTTACGTTCGTCGATTTCAAGATCTCCGACCATCCCGATTTCATGACTGGGACGTTCGTCAGCGGCGAACGGTTGATCATCAGACCCAATCTCTTGCGGTTGTTGTTAGGACAAGTCGATGTCGAGACGGTCATCTTGGACAATGCCCAGGTGTCATTGTCGCGCAGCGCTGATGGTAAGTTCAGTATCGATGACCTTATCGGTGTCCCGGTGGTCAAGCCTAAGGCTATGTCCATCGACGAGAAGCTGGTATTAAGATTACCCAAAGTCGGTCTTAATATCAGCCTGTTGCGGCTTGTCGGCGGGCGCATGACGTTTAAGGACATGACAGGGACGTTACCTGACGTGACGGCCGAGGCTATCGATTTTTCCCTCAAAGATTTCTCTTTGGAGAGTCCTTTCGACATGGAGTTCTCTGCCCGGGCTGAATTCGACTTAAGTCGCGGTGTGATTTCCAAACAGAGCGCGGATTCGCTGGCGCATTGGAGGCGCGCCATCGGCCGACGCGCGCAGGTTGCCTTTGGCGGGCGCATCAATCTAGCGCAAGGGCTTGTCGAAGCGATGGATGTCACGGTCGATGAATTCAAGGCGGCGACCGATCTCTGGAGTGTGCAGGCGAAAGGTAGGATGTCGTCGGCGGGTGAGCCGTGGATCAATTTGGATGCGGTCTTCGGATTCAATAATTACGATACGGTCGTGGCTAAATTGCCGATGCATTTGAATGGCGAGGGTAAGCTCAAGCTTGAGATCCCCGGTACGCAGCCTTTGGCATACCGGGTCATCCTTGACGCCAAAGGGCTTGATGTCGACTGGGATATCTGGATCGCTAAGTCCCAAGGCAGGGAACTGCTTTTAGATGCCAAGGCGACGCAAGTCGAGTTGCGCTCTTCGGCGCAGGGGCCATATTTTGGGCTCAAAGGAGCGTTCACTCTTAAGGCGGGCGATGCTCCCGCCGCAGGTTCGGATGACTGGAGTCTTTTCGTGGGTCCCGACCCGCATTGGAGGTTACGCATCTCTTCGGGTACCGCTTACGCGCACGGGGCGTTGGCGGTCATGCCGATCTTTAAGGATTATCGTTTAAGCGGCGGGGAAGTCCTTTTTGACGCGCTCACGGCCGACGTCAACGCGGCGGACGTCGATTTTCTGCTCAAGCGTGTCAGGATGAGAGATGGATTCCTCAAGGAGAAGACAGAGGATATAGGGAGCGTCAAAGCTGCCATGGATTTCTTCCGTTTCGTCAAGAAGGGCAAGGTTGAGGATTTCTCGTTTTCTTGCGCCCTTGAAGCGCACAAGGCTGATACCGAGTTCTTCAAAGCCGACGATCTATGGGTGGTGGCTGATTTAAAAGGTATCCATCCTGAATCGTCATCCGATATCGATGGCAGCGTGCATTCACATTGGGTCAAGGGCGGCCTGCAGAACATCCCTGGTTTCATCAAGAGAGCGCCGTTCATGGAGTTTCTCATCAAGCCCATCACTATCATGGAGGATCTGCATAAATGGAAGGTCGTCAAGCTCGATGACCATGATTTCACCACAGTCCCGTTCGATGTCATGCAGGCGGATTATTATCTTGATGATGGTAGAATGAGTCTAGACAGCATTGACATCAGAAGCGGCATCGGCGACTTGCGCGTCCGGGGGCATGTGGATTTTCCGCGTGACGATATCAATCTGCAAGTCGCCACCACGATGCCGAGGAGCCGTGTGCGTTGGAAGCTTTCCGATTCGTTCTCGGATAGCAAGGGGAATCCCTATCTGACGATCAAGGTCAAGGGTAACCTCAACAACCCGGATAACTATGTGGTGCTGCCGGATCGCAAGAACAAACCGGGGGAGTCCCTCGACGGACAGAGAGAAGCGATGCGGGCCAAGGTGGCCGCGGTATTCAAAAGGAATTTCGACTGATTTAAAATGTCTGAAGGATTCAGGGCGTTAACACTCAAATATAGACCCGCTTTTTTCAAGGATGTCGCCGGGCAACAGGCCTGTGCCAAGACCTTGGCCAATGCGGTGGCGCTTGGACGCATCCATCCCGCCTATTTGTTCCATGGTTCAAGAGGATGCGGCAAGACCTCGATGGCGAGGATATTCGCCAAGGCGCTCAATTGCAAGAAACGTGATGCCTCCGGGGAGCCTTGTGGGGATTGCATATCTTGCAGGGACATCGCACAAGGCCGTTCGTTGGATGTCCTTGAGATCGATGCGGCCAGTCATACGGGTGTAGAGCATGTGCGTGAGGCTATCATTGATACCATTAACCTGGCGCCAGCCAGGGATAAGACGCGGGTATTCATCGTCGATGAAGTCCACATGCTTTCGGGCAGCGCCTTTAACGCCATGCTAAAGACCTTGGAAGACCCGCCGCCCCACGTCGTCTTCATCTTGGCTACCACCGAGTTGCATAAAGTGCCGGCAACCGTCGTTTCCAGGACGCAGAGTTTTCCGTTCCGTAGTCCGAGCTTGGAGACCATCAAAGCTTCTTTGCAGCAGGTCGCCGCCAGCGAGGAGATCGTCATCGATGAAGACGCTCTGACCTTGGCCGCCCGCGCGGCGCGCGGGTCGTTTCGTGACGCGATCGGCATCCTTGAGCAGGCGGCAAGCCTGACGCAGGCTGGCGGCGCCATCACCTATGACGCGCTTGGCGGGATCCTTGGTTTTGTCAGTGAGGCCGCTGTCAGTGGGCTTATCGGGCATCTGGCGGTCACGCCGGATTTCGCTCGTGCGCAGGGGGACCTGCAGAAGATCCTGTATGAATCCGGATATGCCCCGGGTCAGGTCTTGGTAAGCCTGTATGAAGCCGGTTCCAGATGTTTGCTTAAGACCTTGCGTGATGGCAAAGACATGGTTATGGCTGCCAGGCTCAAAGCTTTTAATTCGCACTTGGCAAAGTTGTTAGGTGAGATACGTTTCGCTCCGGACGCGGCGTTGGCCTGTGAGACTGGTCTATTGGGATTCCTGATCGAAGATATCGGTATCAAGACCGCCGCCGCTATGCATAAGCCGACGCCGGATACCGCATCGGTTCCTAAAGTCGCGGTTGCGACATCGGCGCGAGCCGTAGTGGCGCACGCGGCGCCGGCGCCTGGACCGGTCGCCGAGTTTGCGGTCGTCAGTGTCGTGAGTCCCATCGTCACGCCATTGACTCAACCTGCCAAGCCGCAGGAACAGACCTTTGCTGGTGATTGGCAACTGCAATACCGTTCGTTCTTGCAGGCCGTCAGTAAAGAGAGTTTTGGATATTGCTTTGAAAACAGCATGCTTAAGCCACCTGCGGCTGCCAGTCAGGACTGTGTGATTGAATTCGCTAGCGCACTCTATTGCAAGGGCGCCGAAAAGAACAAGGACAAGATTGCCGCTATTTGGCGTGGTTTCTTCGGTATCGGTGGTCTGCGTTTCGAGATGTCCGTTCAAAAAAGCGCTCCCGTGGCGCGCAATCCCGTGGTATTGCCTCCCATACATAGCGCACCGTCTCCGGAACTCCAAAAGCTCGCCGACATGTTCGGCGGCAAGATCAAGAAGATCGGCGGCTGACCGTTATGCAGACAGGGGCTTTGAGCGTTCTGGCCGACGCCTTACGCAAGGTGTTGCGCAATATCGGACCAAGGCAATCCCAGCGCATGGCGTTGCAGGTGTTGCGTCTCCCCGAGAGCGATTTCAAATCTTTCGTTGACGCGTTGGTGCAAGCGCGTAGCCGCGTGCGTCAATGCCGGCTCTGTCATGACCTGACGGAATCCGAGGTCTGTGCCATCTGCCGCGACCCGCACCGGGACAGGTCTGTCATCTGTGTGGTCGAGAACGCGCAGGATGTCGAGGCATTAGAGACCGCCGGCGGCTTCAACGGTCTCTATCATGTGCTGCATGGGAGTCTTGACGCGAGATTCGACCCAGGGGTGGCATCGGCGCACGTGCAGTTGACTATCAACGGGTTCTTCAGTCGGCTGCGTAACGACTTCGCGGTCAAAGAGGTGATCCTGGCTTTAGACCATGATACCGATGGTGAGATGACGAGCCTTTATCTTATCGAGGAGCTTTCAGGCAGGTTCCCTCAAGTGCGGGTCACGCGTACCGGCATGGGTATCCCATTCGGTGGCGAGATCGTGTATGCCGATTCATCGACTTTGAAGCACGCCATCAGTAGCCGTATCGCTGTCGAAGCTTGCAAGAAAGGATAGGATAAATTTTCGGGGCGCTCGGACTCGAACCGAGAACCCCCTGGTCCCAAACCAGGTGCGCTACCATTGCGCTACGCCCCGCTTGAGCCCTTATTATATCCGTTGAGCCTGTTAATTTGGTGAAATATAGGAGTAACGTTTTTCCAGCGCTTGGGTTCTATCCATGAACTATCAATATGCTATCGTGCGGGTGCCCCCCGAGACATACGCAGAAGGGCTTACTACCCAGAGTCTTGGGCAGCCGGATTACGAATTGACGCTCAAGCAGCACCGCCGCTACCGTGACGCTCTGATCAAGTGCGGTCTTGACGTGTTGACCATGAAGCCCGATCCCGCGTTCCCGGATTCCTGTTTCGTTGAAGACACCGCCATCGTCACCGAACATGGAGCGATCATCCTTAATCTCGGCCATCGTAAACGCAAGGGTGAACAGGAGACGGTCGGTACCCGTTTGGCGCCGTATAAGAAATCCGAGCTGTTGCGCACCCAGGGAGCGGTCGATGGGGGGGATGTCCTAAGAGCGGATAGCCATTATTTCATCGGACTTTCCAACCGGACGGACCAACAAGGCGCCGATGACTTAGGCAAGGCGCTGGCAAAGTGGGGGTTCACTTGTTCAACGGTCAGAGTCTCGCGCGTCTTGCATCTTAAGACGGGAGCGGCTTATCTTGGGGACGGCAACATCCTTACAATCAAGGAATTCGCGGCTACTCCCGAATGGGCGAGGTTTAAAGTGCATGTGGTCGATGATGACGAATGGTATGCGTCCAATAGTCTGCGTGTCAATGATTTTGTCTTAGTCCCTGCGGGGTTCCCCAAGACCAAAAAACTCGTCACATCGCTAGATTATAAAGTCGTCGATGTCGATATGAGCGAGTTCTACAAGATGGATGGCAGTCTTTCCTGTCTGTCGCTGCTATTTTAGAGCCGGTTAGTCCCAGTCTGGAGTGAAGCCAGATTGTTGGCATCAGCCCCGTAATATTTGTATGTGACCTTTCCGACTTTCGCGATATATTGTTTTGCCTGGCGGTAGCTCATCTTTTTCCAGGTGAGCACGACTAAGACGTAGTCGCCTTCGGGACTGAAGATGATGCTGGCATCGTGGCAGGCTTGGCGCAGTAATCCCGTTTTATGCGCGATCTGCCAGCCGACGGGCAAGGTCTTGGCCAGCCTGGCGCGATGCCGCTGGTTCTTCAAGAGTTCCAGCATCGACCGACTTG
>JBBTGF010000371.1:5504-6308 GCA_038041525.1 Elusimicrobiota bacterium
GTGTAGATGCGTTCGAGCAGGCTGCCCATCTCCCGGGCGGTGGTGTAGTTCTCGTCGACTACGGGGCGGCCGCTTAGATTGAAACCGCCATGGTTGATGTTGGTGTAGAGCAGATCGAGGTCGCGGAACTTCGATTTGAGATAATCGATACCCACATGTTTCATCAACATCTCGGTAGCGGTGTTATCACTTTCGGTGATCATGTAGTAGAGCAACTCGCCGACGGAGAATGCGGCTCCCGAGCGTTGCCATTTGATGCGGCCCGAGCCGCCCTTTCTATCTGTCTTGGCCAAAGTCAGCATCGAATCGATGCCGAATGTGCCGCTCTTGATCTTGTCGAAGATGGCGGCCATGATCGGGACTTTGATCAAGCTGGCGCTCGGGAAGAGGCTGTCAGCTTCATGCGTCCAGCTGCGTTTGCTGCGCAGGTCCTTAAGATAGATGGAGACCTTGCCCGGATGCTTTTTGGTCATGTCTTCAAGCTCGGTCGTCATCTGTTCCCATTTTGGGTCGGAGAGAGAATTTGCTTGCGTGAATAATCTTGGACCGCGATGTTGGCGCAGGCTGGCGATAGCCACGGTGACTACCGCGACGATGCCGCAAAGCGACACCAGGCCGATCTTGATGGCTAGGCGGTCGAAGCTGTCGTGGGCAGATTGGGACTTCTTATTTTTCTGATGCATCGAGCTCTCCCTATGTATTTACCATACGCCGCACGACCATGCAATAGTTGCGTGGCGGCCAAAGGGGGAGTCTGACTGCCGGGGACCCGCCACCGGCGGGTCGAGCGTCCCCCGAAGCTCT
>JBBTGF010000372.1:0-5612 GCA_038041525.1 Elusimicrobiota bacterium
CTCCCATGTCGGCAATCCCAAAGCGTTTAAATATCGCCCACCATAATCCAACCACGGCAAAACTCAACCGCACGGGCAGGTCTCCGGGAAGGGCCATACCAAAGATCATCGGCGTCTTGATCATCCATAGATTAAGCGCCAGGCATAGACCTCCGCCTGCGTAACCCAATGCCCAACCAAGGCCGGATATCCTCCCGATGGTCGCAGGGGTGGATATCTCGTTTAAAAACGCATTATACAACCCGAAGGAACACGCAAAAGAGATGCTAGCTATGAAGAAGAGGCCACTGCTTAAGACGATCGTCCCTGGACCCGAGAATACCAGCAGGAACGTCGACATCGCTCCTGATAAAGCGAATACACCCAATAAAGGTTTCTTCCACGATTTAAGGTCAGCCACCGCCCCTAAAACCGGAGCGATGACGCCTGACGCCAAGGTTGAGACCGCTATCAAGCACGCCCATAATGTATCGCCATAGACCGGCGCTCCCTTAGCGACTACCTGGGCAAAATAGACGTTAAAGATAACGGTGGTGATCGTAGTCGAGAACGGACTGTTAGCGAAATCATAGAACACCCAGCCCCAAAGCGTCTTCTTGTCAGTGGAGAGGGGCATGTCGTCGGACGATAGGTACGCTAAACCTTGTAGACCTTATCGCCGCTACGGCAACGACCCGATACCTTGATCCCCACGCCATCACCTTTCTGGGCTTTCTCGACAGCGGCATGATCGATGTGCATGCTTTCGATCTTTTGCAACAAATCTGTGGTATGTCCTTTGATGCGTATGATGTCACCGACCACTACGGGTTTTTTAAGCGTCAATGCGACCACGCCGATATGGGCAAAAAAATCCTCGACTTTACCAAGCAATACCCCCGGTGGTTGCTCGACGACTACGATTTTGGTTGGTTTTTTCTTTTTGCTCGGCGCTTGCTTCTTGATTTCTGCGTTCTTTTTCAACGGGCTTTTTTTTGCGCTCTTTGCTTCGGTCTTTTTAGCTCTAACGACAGGCTTCTTCTTGCTTGGCATCTGTCTCCCCCCTTAGAATACAGTGTTAAGCCATTATAATCATTTACCCACGCAGAACTCGGAGAATATCTTACGCAAGACCGCTTCACCAACATCTTGTTGGCCGGTGATCGCCGCTAATATATTCATGGCATGACGCAACTCTAAAGACGCCAGTTCCCATTCCTGCGACCTGCAACGGTCCTTGCTTGCATCGAGCATCTTGGCGGCTTGCCGACACAACTGCGCCTGTCTCTCATCGAGCAACAACGGTTCGCTATATAATTACTCTCGTTTATTGATATATCTGATGATGCATTCTTTAAGACCTCCCATCCCCTCCCCCGTCAATGCGGAAACCACCACGGTATTTTCTCTTTGCCAAGCTGCTCCTTGCTTGAACCTTGGGTGGTCTTTTTTATTAAAAATCGACACCACTTCTTTATCCGTGCCCCACGCTTTGATATCCGTGTCAACGACCTCGGCGTCAGCCCCATCGACGACCCAGAGCACGATGTCTGCCGCGGCCATCGCTGCCTGTGTACGCTCTAAGCCAAGACTTTCGATGATTCCCGCCTGTCGGCGCAGTCCTGCCGTATCGACGATCTTGACAAGATAACCCCCGATGTCGATCATCTCCTCAACTGTGTCTCTGGTCGTCCCTGGGATGTCGGAGACGATCGCCCTGTCTTTCATGATCAATCGGTTGAATAAAGTCGACTTGCCTGCGTTGGGTTTACCCGCGATAGCGATATTAAAACCTTCGCGTATCTTGTGCGTTTGTTCATAACCGCTCGCCAAACCTTCAAGGGTTTCTTGCTGTCGGTGTAACCTTTTCAGCACAAAATCCGGATCGAAAGCTTCCGAAATCTCCGGCTCATCCGGATGGTCGAGCAAGACCTCTAAAGCCGCGGCGGCGCTGACTAATTCAGAATTGACTTCCTTGACAATAGAGCTCAAGTACCCCTCTATCCCCCTGGCTGCGGCCTTTGCCGCCCGGATCGAAACGGCTTTGATCATGGCGCCAACAGCTTGCGCTTGCGCAAGGTCGAGCTTACCGTTTATGAATGCCCGTTGGGTGAACTCACCGGGCAAGGCTTCTCTGGCTCCGGCAACAAAAGCGTTCCTTAACACTTGCCGTAAGATGAGCGGTGAACCATGGGTCGTTATCTCAACGACATCTTCGCCTGTGTAACTGGCGGGGGCTGGATATTTGATCGCGACCGCCCAATCGATCGTCTCCATTTTGTCCGTGAAGGGATCTTGGCTGGAAACGATCCTGCCGATCAAGGCTTGTCGTGCAAGTGCGTTGCTGAATGGAGGCGTAGAACGAAAGAATCCCGCTGTTATGGCGATGGCTTCAGGGCCGCTAAGCCGTACGATCCCAAGCGCGCCGAATCCTAGCGGTGTGGCGATCGCCGCGATCGTATCTTGGCCGCTGCAGGCAGCGGCGCTATTTACGCTCTGAAGTTCGAGTTGACCGTTCTTTTGGTCCTGATGGTCATGCGCCGCCATAGACCTTCCCCTTCCGAAACGGTCTCGATACCTTCTTCGAACCGCAACGCTTTGTGTAAGAACCTTCTTAAAAGCGTGTGCATGGGCTCGAATCGGTAGGGGCGTCCCGACTGACGCACGTCGTCGCAAGCTTGTTTCGCTTGTTCCAGCGTCTTGGTCTCGATTTTTTTCCAATAATCCCCGACGTCGAGATACATGTTGATAGTGCGGTTCTCGCTGCGGCTGACCGCTGATTCGATGATCTCTTTTAAGGCTTCCAGCATCCTGCCGTCTTTACCTATCAGGAAACCATTATCTTCCCCCGCTTCTACTTTGATGTATATCCGCTCTTGCTGGTCTTCCCATTCGCAACCGATCTGGTTGACTGTGACCCCAAGCGCCTCAATGACGCCCTTGGTGACCTTCTCGATCTTGCTTAATGTCTCTTGTTGTTCCATAACACGCTCCTAATGTCTGTCTAGGGTTAGGCCTTATCGATGATCCTGGGGACCATCACGTTAAGACCGATGCTGATGATATTACTCGTCAGCCAATAAAGCACCAATCCTGAAGGGAACTTCAGGAAAAAGAAAGTGAACATGACCGGCATCATATAGCCCATCATTTTCTGTGAAGGGTCCGCTATCGTGGCGGAATTAAGTTTGGCCTGCAGCAACATCGCCGCTCCCATTAAAATCGGCATCACATATGTCGGGTCCGGCGCGGCAAGATTCCTGATCCAAAGGATGAACGGCGACCCGTATAGATCGTAATTCTCATTGAGCGCCGAATATAACGCGATAAAGATCGGCATCTGTAATAACAAAAGAAAACAACCACCTAACGGATTGGTTCCTGATGTACGGTACAATTGCATCATTTCGGTGTTCATTTTCTGTGGGTCGCTCTTGTATTTTTCTTGTAACTGTTTGATCTTAGGCTGAAGGTCCTTCATTTTTTTAGTGATCTTCATGTTCTTCCAAGTCAATGGGAACACCACTATCTGAAAAACCAGCGTCAATAAGATGATAGCTGCGCCGTGGTTGCCGGTAAGACGATAAAAGAAAGCTAGCGTCTGATTGACCAGCCTTTCAAGCGGTCCCAGGGTCCCTCCGTAAAGAAGGTTGTCAAGCCCCAGAACGGCGACCGTTTTGTCTGTTTTTAAACCTAAATAAAGCTTGAATTCTTGCTGTTCGCCGGGAGCGACCTCGAACCGTATCTTCCAGGAAGCCGCTTTGAAATCATAACGTAGATCGTCCGTACTGACAGAACCTTTAAGACCATGAATGGTCGCGACATGGTATTGTGAAGAAACTCCCACCGCCTCGATATGCTTGCCTGGCGCTACTTCAGCTTCAACCTGATCATGTTTTTTACCAGGTTTCCTGATGATCAGGTGTTCTTTTCCTTTATAACCTACA
The DNA here is from genome assembly GCA_038041525.1 of Elusimicrobiota bacterium. Classification (GTDB taxonomy): domain Bacteria; phylum Elusimicrobiota; class Elusimicrobia; order JACQPE01; family JACQPE01; genus JBBTGF01. The sequence goes on from JBBTGF010000372.1 coordinate 3,927, forward strand.
AAGACTGCCTGTTGCTGCTTTGCTCCATGTGGCAGGTTTGGCTGCAGCAAGATGGTCAATTTTTGTGGGTACTTTGCAGTTTTATCTAAAGCCAGCGTCAGACTACCGAACCCTTTTTTATCAGGATCGAACCTGATGGTCTTGGTGATAACGCCATTTTTAGTCTGCAACTTCGCCCTAATCTCGTCACCATCGGCAGAAAAACCCTCCCAGTCTGCCGCAAGCTCGGGGATTGTCGCAAGGTAGCTGCCGTTGCCGACCAGCGTCTCCGGACCGCATTTTAATTCTTTGATCGCGGCTCCGTATGATAAAGCTATCTTCCCCTCGCATCCGCCCAAAATGAATTCTTGGGTTTGCTCTGCCCCTGGTTCTATAAAAGTTTTGTCCGTGGCTGTTGACCCTGGGACCTGGTTTGCATTTTTCTCTTGGGTTGCAGCCGGCGTTGCTGTTATAGTTTGCGGTTTAGGCAGCAAAGCATACCAAACAATATAAAAACCGCCTGCCAAAACAACGGCTAGGATGACATTCCTTTTAGGGATTCCTGAATCGTTATCCATAGCGCTATATCCGGGCGAACGGGTGACAGGTTAAAACCCTACTCACCCCCGCTTTTAGCCCCTCAAACACTCCGTTGTTTCTTATCTTCCAAATAGTGAATTCTGAACAACTGACGCTATATCGACAGCTTTTAGGGAACAAACAACGGCCGATACTTTGATATGCCGTAATAGCGAAAATAAAAATCAACTTGTTTGCTTCTGTGACCAATCTCATCTCTTTAAACCGTTTAAAAGCATCTTTTCGATATCAAAGAATTTAATCACTTTTGGGTTTAAACCCCGTCTGACCGTGATCACCAGGTCCGCCCCTGGTTGGACCATTGTCTCACCCTTTTTCCAAGCTTCCCTAACCAAGCGTCTTAATCGGTTCCTGTCCACAGCAGAAGGATAGTTTTTCTTTGCTATCAAAATGACCAGTCGTTTACGGAAATCCTTCCTTATAAGACAACTAAACCCAAGCGCACCGTTTGTCCATCGCCGCCCCTGTTTGAACGTCTCATTAATACGGCTTTGCGTAGAAAGCCTCATAGAACCATGACGCCTTTAATGAAGGGTCAGTCGTTGGCGGTGGTCAGCCGGCGCCGGCCCTTCTGTCGCCTTCGCGACAGTACGCGGCGGCCGCCCGCTGTTTTCATGCGGGCTCGAAAACCTATTCGTTTTTTTCGTTTCCTTTTGTTCGGCCGGAATGTTGGCAGCATGTCGTGATTATACTACAATTGTTATTCTTCTCCCCAAAACCATGCTAAACGATCTTTGGACCAAGGTTTTGCTTCATTTCCAAGGCGCTCTGCCGAAAGAAACGTATGACCTTTGGCTGCTTCCCATCAAGCCTGTTTCTCTAGAAAATGGCCTGTTGACACTCAACGTCCCCAATAAAATCCATTCGATCTGGCTGGAAAAGAACGCTAAAACCCAAATATTAGAATGCTTAAAACCGGAAGAAAGCGGTATTTTGAGCATTGAGTTCACCTGGCACGAACGCGCGCATCTGAAGGAATCCCCGGCTTTCCATATGCAAAGAAGCCTCGCGCGCCCAGAAACGACTCCGGCGTCCGAAGGCGTCAAAAGCGCCTCCTTGCTGCAGCCTAGATATTCTTTTGACCGGTTCATTGTCGGTCCAACCAAT
>JBBTGF010000373.1:0-4484 GCA_038041525.1 Elusimicrobiota bacterium
ACATCCCCGGCTGGAAGAACGTACCCATCGTCTCTTGGCTGCGTCAAGCTTTCAAGCTCCCCTGCCGCATGGATAACGACGCCAACGCCGCGGCTTTAGCCGAATCCCTCTGGGGCGCAGGCAAAGACTACCGCTTCGTTTTTTACGCCACGCTAAGCACCGGCATCGGCACGGGCTTGGTCATCGACAAAAAACTCTATGTGGGTCGTAGCGGCAGGGCGCTAGAAGGCGGGCACTTGAGCATCGACTACAAGGGTCGGCAATGCAACTGCGGACTCAAAGGCTGCATCGAAGCCTACGCATCGGGCCCATCGATGGTGCGCCGCGCCCTAGGACGGCTGCGCGGACTCAAAAATCCCGTCACACCCAAGAGTATCTTGCAGGCCGCGCAAGCAGGCAACAAGAAAGCCGCGCACCTCATCACCGAGACCGGCGAACTCCTCGGCATCTGGCTTGGCAACATCGTCAATATCATCGAGCCCGATGTCATCATCTTGGGCGGCGGAATCACCAACTTAGGCGATCCCCTGTTTGGCCCCATCAAAAAGACACTGCCTAGATACAGCATCATCCCCTACGCCAACAAGATCCCCGTAGTGCGCGCTCACTTCGAATCGGATTCCGGCATCCTGGGCGCTGCGGCCATCGCCGGCTGTGGGAAGTCCGTTTAAGCGGACCCTTCGGGATAGACCATCCGGCCTTTACGTAAAGTCGCCACGACCTTGCCATAAAGCGAATGCCCAAGATACGGGCTGTTGCGGGATTTTGACACGAACGAATCAAAGACTACCTCACACTCGGGATCGAAAATGACAAGATCGGCCGGCTGGCCCACCGCGATGGCGGGGACTGCGCGACCCAAGACCTTGGCCGGCCCCACGGTCAAAAGCTCGATGGCGCGCATGAGCGGCAAACGCCCCTGGCGTACCAGATAGGTCAAGGTCACAGGCAGCATGGTCTCAAGCCCGATCAGGCCGAAGGGCGCTTCGATCATGCCTTTATCCTTCTCCCAATCGCAATGCGGCGCGTGATCGGAAGCGATGGCGTCGATCGTGCCATCCTGTAGACCGTCGATGATCGCGTCTAAATCATCTTTCTCACGCAAAGGCGGATTGACCTTCGCATTAGGTCCGAAAAGCTTGATCGCGTCATGCGTCAAAGAAAAATGATGCGGACATGCCTCACAAGTGAGCCGGCCCGCAAGGCCCTCATGCTTGGCGCGGCGCACGGCTTCCACGCTCTCGCGCGTAGAGAGGTGCGCCAAGTGCAGACGGCCGCGCGAGATCTTCAAGATCTCGATGTCGCGTGACACTGCCAAGTATTCAGCCTGGCGCGGGATGCCGGGCAAACCCATGTGCCGGCTATGGCGACCCTCATGCATGACGCCATCGGCCATAAGATCGGGCATCTCGCAATGATCCGCCACGAAACTCCCCAAAGCGCTCGTCTCGTCCAAAAGCATACGCAACAAGCGCGCGTCGCCGATCGGGCTGCCGTCGTCACTGAATCCCACGGCGCCCAATTTGCTCAAGCGATAAACGTCGACGGGTTTAGCGCCCTGACGGGCGATGGTGGCCGCGGCGAAGAAACCGATGTCGGCCAAGTGCGCGGCTTCGGCCGCACGCGCCGTGACCGCAGTCAAGATCTCCTCGGAATCGATAGCGGGCTGGGTGTTGGGCATGGCGAAGAGATGACCCACGCCGCCCCGGACCGCGGCCCCGGCACCGGTCAAAATAGTTTCTTTCTGCTCTTGACCCGGTTCACGCAGATGCACATGCAGGTCCCACAAAGACGGGCTCACGCACGCGCCGCGCGCCTGCAAGACCCCTCGGGAGATCCGGGGACAGCCACTTGATTCTTTCGAATCAAGTGGCTGTCCCCGGACATGCCCAAGACGATTCTTGTGTTCGATCTTAACGATAAACCCTTTCTGTAATGTCAGATCAGCGAAATACTCGCAACCGGAAGCGGGATCGACGACGCGAACATCGATGATCCTACTGATGTTCATCGGCGACAATTCTTATGCAGAGCCGTCAACAATGCCATGCGGATGGCGACGCCATTGACGACCTGTGCCAAAACACAGGAATGCGCCCCGTCAGCCACGTCCCGATCGATCTCAACGCCCACGTTCATCGGGCCCGGATGGAAGATCATGACGTTCTTCTTGCAATACTCCCGCAAACGCTGGCGCGTCATGCCGTAGGCTTCGCGGTAGCTGCCGGGCGTCATCGCCAGCCTGTCGCCATGGCGCTCGAGCTGGATACGCAATACCTGGATGACGTCGGCCTGCGCCATAGCCTGGCGCATGTTGCCGACGAACTCGACACCCAGGTTCTTTAACTCCTCATCCGGCGGCAAGAGCGACGGCGGCCCGCAGACCAAGAGCCGTTTGGCGCCGAGATTACGCAGCAGGATAAAGTTGCTGCGCGCCACCCGGGAATGCAGGATGTCGCCTAAAAAAAGATAAGTCAGGCCCGCGACGTCTTTGCGCCGCTCGTAGACCGTGAACGTGTCGAGCAACGCCTGTGTCGGATGTTCATGAGCGCCGTCACCGGCGTTGATGACATGCGCGTTCTTAGATACCCGCGCCGCTCGTTCCGATGCCAGCGGTTCTCCATGGCGGATGACCAAGAAATGACACCCCGTAGCCTCCATGGTCATGACCGTATCTTCCAGGGACTCGCCTTTCTGGACGCTCGAGAACGCGATCTCCACCGTGACCGGGTCAGCGCCCAGATTCGCCGCCGCAATATGGAAGCTTGAGCGCGTACGTGTCGAGTTCTCAAAGAACAACAGTCCGACATGTTCTCCCAAAAGGTCGTTCTTGGGTCTGCCCGCGGCGATGACTTGCTTCTTATAACGAGCAGCCTCGGCGAAAAGATCATAGACCCACTTCTTCTCAAGACTAACGGTATCCAACAGATGCCTAAGGCCTTTCTTTGTTGGCACGTTCGATATCCTCCTCTTGTTTGACATGATGCGCTTTGAGCTTCGCCGCCAGCCGCGCGTCGCATAGCGCCAAGATGCGCACGGCAAGGTACGCGGCGTTCTTCATGCCCGCTTTGCCGAGTCCCATGGTAGCCACCGGGACCCCGGGCGGCATCTGCACGATAGATAACAACGCATCCATGCCGTCTAAAGCGCCCGCGTCTAAAGGCACGCCGATGACGGGTTCAAGCACTTGAGAAGCCACCACTCCGGACAACGCCGCCGCCATGCCGGCTGCGGTGATATAAACCTGTACGCCTTCTTTCCTTCCCGCACCCAACACGCGAGTGAGATACTTCGGCGAACGGTGCGCGGAAGCCACGAACACCTTGGCTTTGACGCCGAAAGCGGTCAGCACGTCAGTCGCGGCGAGTGCGTACTCTGCGTCTGACTTAGAGCCTAGAACGATATAGACAAGACTGCTCATCACATCTCCTTATCCTATGGATTCTAGAATTTACCAACTGCCGCTAGCGCCTCCGCCGCCCGAAGAACCTCCCCCGCTACCAGAACCGCTACTGCCGCCTCCAGAAGAACTCCCGGAACCACCGCCCCAGCTCCAACCGCCCTCTGAAGCCCGGCGTCCGAACGCCTTAGGCTTCGACCTGCCTTGTCTCCAACCTAAAACGAACATCACGCACGCCAATGGGATATGTACCAAGAACGGCTCGTAGAAACCTCCCACTGCAAATGACGTATCGAACGCAAGCAACGGCATGCCGCCAAAAAACCCACCCCAGACGATACCGAAGACCTGTTTACTGCCGACGCCCGCACCAAGAAAAAAGAAACCGATACCGACGAATAGAGCGATGAACCCCACTAGTCCTGCTTTGACGGACCATGGCATCGCGGCGCTTGCCATGGCGCTGTCAGTGGCGGACCCCTTGTCTGTGACGTCCCCTTTGTCGCTGACAGATTCGCTAGCCACTTCGGAATCTGACTTTTCTACCTGGACAAAATCCGTCATCCTTGGGTCGATCACGTTGGCGATAGCCGTGACTCCGTGCAGTATCCCTGAACGGATATCACCGGCTTTAAAATACGGCACGATGACGTCGCGGATGATGCCCCCGGCCTTGCCATCGGTCAAAACGGATTCCAAGCCATAACCCACCTCGATGCGCACGCGCCGCTCTTTGGGAGCCACCAGCAACAACACGCCATTATCCTTGTCTTTCTTGCCGATACCCCAATAGTTGAACAACTCATGGGCATACTCCTCCACCGAGCGGCCACCCAAAGACGGCACTGTCACCACGAAGAGTTCGACCGTGGTCGCGGCCTCGACATTGACAGACACGTCTTCGATACGTCTTTTCATGTCAGCGCCGATGACACCCGCGTAGTCACTGACGCGGCCCAAAGGTTTGAGATCAGTGGGTTTTCGTAAGAGTTGAGGCAACGCTATGATCGCGACAGCGATAGCCGGGAATATAACGGCTCCGATGATAGCTGCCTTGCGTACACGCGCGCTCGGGGATGACATC
>JBBTGF010000374.1:0-9780 GCA_038041525.1 Elusimicrobiota bacterium
AAAGACACTATCGGTACTAAGGGTATGAAGATCACTTTGAACACCACGCTGCCCGGCCGCTATATGGTGTTGACCCCGCATCATAAGCAGATGCATGTCTCCAAACAGATCGAAGATGAGCGCGAAGTGCGGCGTTTAGAGGCTATCTATCAGGGTATCGTGCCGGCCAATATGGGCGTAGTGGTGCGTACCGAATCCGAAGGGGCGACGGCCGAAGACTTGAAGCACGAGATGCAGTACCTGATGCGTCAGTGGGAGAACATCCAGAAGAAGTTCGAGCATGGCAGCGGGCCGCGCATCCTTTACAAGGAGTTGAGCTTGCCGTTAGCGGCCGCCCGCGACATCCTTTCCGATAAGATCTCGATCTATCTGGTCGATTCCGAACCGGTCTATAAGGAGTTGAGTGCGTTCATCTCCGAAGTGGCGCCCGCTTTAAAGACCCGCATCGCTTATTACGATAAGCCGACCTCGATCTTCGCGGCGTTCAACATCGAAGGCGAGCTCTCCAAGATGCGCCGTTCGCGTCTGCCGCTGAAATCAGGAGGGGAGATCGTCATCCAAGAGGCGGAATCGATCACCATGGTCGACGTCAACACCGCCCGCTTCGTCGGCGCTACGACCCAGGAAGAGACGGTGACGCAGACCAATATCGAGGCGGCCCAAGAGGTCGCCAGGCAGCTGCGTTTGCGTAACATCGGGGGCATCATCGTCATCGATTTCATCGACATGCGCCGCGAGGTCAACCGCCGTAAGATCACTGATGTGATGCGCGACGCGGTAAGAAACGACCGCGCGCGCGTCAAGATACACCCCATCACCCGTTTAGGCTTAGTCGAGATGACCCGTGAAAGGAAGCGGGAATCGAACCTGACATTCCTGACCGAAGCTTGCGAAGTCTGCCAGGGTTCGGGGCGCGTCTTATCGAAAGAGACGATCTTCCTTAAAGTCTGCCGTGAGTTAAACAACCTCATCAAAGGCCGTGTCGTCGAGACCGTCAAAGTCCAGGTAGCACCCGCACTGGAGCGCTATTTTCACGATAACGCCTCGCGCCTAGAGAATTCCTTGCGCGCCAAACCCAGCAAGATCAGCATCAATCTCGACGCCAACCTCGTCTGGGAAGATTACAAGCTTATATTGGAGTAGCAGCGTTAGCTAGCCGTCGGTCGGCGCACCCATCGACTTAGCGCATGTGCGTTGCTGATGACTTATTATTTGTAATATTCTAAAAGCTAGTAAACTAAAATGCGCAGACGAAAGATCCTTATTGTTGAAGATGACACCGGTGTCGCTGATTTTTACCGTTACTTATTGGAGAGCAAAGGCGCTTTAGCCGTTGTCGCAAGTAGCGCCGAGGCCGCCAAGCGCTGGATTGAAGAGGAAAAGCGCTTCGATCTCGCTATCCTCGACCTTGGTCTTCCCGAGGGCAAAGATGCGGGTATAGGTCTTTGCCAGTTTGTCAAAACGAATCCCGCGACGTGCGATATGCCTGTTATCATCGCTTCGGCCGCCACCGGTAACTTGCCGCATGTCTATACGGCCGCGGCGGGCGCGGACATGCATCTAGCCAAGCCGGTGAAAGCGGATGAGTTCTGGAAGGCGATTGAGGTTTGCTTGCGGCTTAAGGTCGCTGGCACTTTTGCGGGCGTATTGCTCTTAACGGGGGGATTTAAAGTCGATCCGGCGGATGCGTCTGTAGAATACTTGGGGCGGCGTGTCGCATTAAGTAGGGAACTTTTCCGTCTCGCTTATGCTTTGGCCCGGTATCATCCTAAACCACTCCAACGCGCGGCGATATTGGGAAACTTTTCCCGCAAGGTCGTTAGGGATAGGCAAGTCGACGTGCGCGTCTGCCGGTTAAGAAGACTGTTCAAGGATGCTTTCGGCCAACGCCTGATCGTTACCGCGCCGCCCGCCGCTTATCGCCTGGATTTTCCTCAAAAGAGCGCCGTCAACTAATCCAGAGATGTTGCAACTTGCAACAATTGTTGCAAGGCATGGTTTCATCCCCCGTTATCCGCGTGTATTTTCCTCTCGTAAAAGCCGATGTTGCAACATGCAACATCTTGCCCTGAAGCGCTTTCTCTGGCACAAGTAAGTTATGGGTCAGGGAGGCGCTTATGTTGGATAAAAGGCTGTTTCTCATTGTTTCGGTTTTCCTGGTGGCGGCACGGGCGTGGCCGGGTGACGTCCCAGATACCATCAACCTGCAAGGTCGCCTGACCGATCAAAATGGCGTTAATAAGCCCGATGGCGCTTATAACATCACCTTCTCTGTATGGGACGACGAGGCCGCTGGTAGCGAGATTTGGCAGGAACAGCGTAATGTAGTGACTAGGGGAGGGGGATTCCAGTTGGCCTTGGGCGCCATCACGCCCTTGCCCACAGCCGTCACCGCGGCGCCCAGCAGATATCTACAAATCAAGGTGGATAACGACGTTCCCTTGGTCCCCCGGCAGAAGCTGCAATCCAGCCCCTTTGCCTTAAAAGCGGGCAAGACCGCCAAGATTGAGGCTAATGCCATTTCTGAAGGAGACCTAGCCATCCAAGGCAAGCTTTCCGTCGTCAACGGAGTCGCCATCAACGGCGTCAATGTCATTGATGCCACGGGCAAGTGGGTGGGTGACTCAACTGGGTTGAGAGGTGAGAAAGGTGACCGCGGTGACCAGGGTATCCCCGGTTTACCTGGAGCCTCACCCTTTACCCTTAATGGTAACAATGCCGTTTATACCCAAGGCAATGTAGGTATCGGCACATTGCAGCCCACAGCCACGCTTGATGTCTTAGGCTACGTGCGTGGCTCCCAAGGCCTTTGCATAGGCGGCGATTGTAAGACAGCGTGGCCGCAAGCAAGCAGTCTGTCTTGGGGGAGCATCCTAGGCGTTCCCGCAGGTTTTTCCGATGGGATTGATAATGAAGGTATTGCTTCGGAATCGGACCCGTCAGTTCCCGCTTCCCTTAAAGATGGCGTATCTTGGAATGAGATCGGCGCGCGTCCAGCAGGATTAGACGATGGCGATCAAGTAGGTTTGACGGCGGAGGCTGATACCTTGGATTCCGTGGCGGCTCGTGGCGCTATCACCACGCGCTCTTTGAATATCGGGGGTTTGACAGCGTCCGGCCAAGTGCAAGCTGGAAGTTTCACGGGAGATGGTTCTGGCATCACAGGTATTTCCGCAGATGTGGCTAAATCCCTGCTCAATGCGGGCAATGCGACGGTCGAATCCCAATCCGGCAATGTAATTCTTAAAGGTACTCGCATTGGCATTAACACGACCACGCCAGCCAATACTTTATCCGTCGGTTCTGGGGATGTCGATATCGCCGGAGACCTGGTTATCGGTGCTCAAGACCCCTTGGTCAACGCCCGTTTAAGTATCGTCAACCCCACGACCCCCAGCATCAGGCTTAAAAGAACCAGCGCTATGAATATCGGTGACGATGATGGCTTTATCCAGACCTTTGGTTCAATGGATGGAACGAACTTCAAGTTCGCGGGGTTCGGGTTGTCCCGTTATCTATCTTCCGACATGTATGCCTATATGGCGTCAGACAGTCCTGGAGGCCTTGTGTTTAGCGTTGACGGCGGTAACCACGCGCAGATGGTTATGCGTGCCAATGGCAACGTTGGCATCGGCACGTCAGAGCCAGCGCATATCCTTGATATCAAGATTGACGCCACCAGCGGCCGCTATGTCAGGATTAAAAATGGCAACACTCATGGTCATGCCATGCTTTATATCGATGCAAGCTCTTCTAATCTGGGCGAGGCGGGTATTAGATTTTTTAGGGATGGAAACGATAAGTGGGACTTAGGTAGTAAAGCTGGCAGCGGTGATGCCTTCGTCTTGAGCGAGGGACCAACGGATGTGCCCAGGCTTGTGGTTAAGCCGGGCGGCAATGTCGGTATCGGCACTAGTAGTCCGCAGAGCAAGCTTGACGTTTTAGGCAATGCAGTGATATGGGGTGATTTGAGCGTGGCTGGAAAAATGAATTTTCCATCGGCTGTAGTCGTGGCGAGCATTACAGTGAACAATCTTTATACGACGAGCGCTAATTTCACTGGTGAAGTGCGTGCAGAGGCTGGGATTAAAGCGGGAACGGGTACAGTCATTATCGCTCCGCCTGGCGATTCCAATGCCATTATTTTTGATGAGTCCACCGGGGGCGTCATAAAAAGTACGCAGCCAGGGGCTAGTCTTAGGTTGCTTGCAGGCGGAAGCATTGTGCTTGAATCTAGCGAACCTGTTCGCTTTGAAAGCGGTGGGCAGTTCAGTTCGCTTAACACACGGGATGGGACATTATTTAATAGTGGCAACTTCAATGTGTTGTCGGGACTATCTCTTAGTTTAAACACATCCGGGAGTGCGCATATCTTCATGGCATCGGGGCCGCTGAATAAGATTGTTAATGTCGGCATCGGAAATTTTGATGACAGAGGGGGCATCGTTCCTAGTAAGCTAAGTGTTCGCGGAGGTACATCTATAGGCGCTAATTATGGGGGTCTGTTCGTGGCCCCATCTAATGGCATGTTGGTCGAGGGAAGCGTTGGCATTGGTACAGACAATCCTCAGGTCAAGTTGGATGTGGTTGGCGAAATCAGAGCGCAGAGATTCATTGGCGATGGTTCCGGATTGACCGGTATCAGCGCTGGACCCGCAGATTCTGTGTTTAATAGCGGCAACGCGCTGATCGAATCGCAAAGCGGCAATGTCCTCCTACGAACCAATGCCAGCGATAGGATGGTTATTAATGCGGCAGGCAACGTCGGTGTGGGGACGACTAATCCTACCGCACGGCTTCAGGTCAATGCGCCAGCTTCCATTACGGGTGGAGCGGCAACGGCGGTAACGGGAATTCATCTGCCCAATGTGACAGTAAGCGCTACGGGACAAACCGGTCCAGTCGTCAGGACGTTGATGGGGCGCGATGCTCTGACCGCTGTTAGCCCAACAGCGATCACTGACGCCATGAACCTTTATGTGGATGGGGCTCCTTCAGCTGGGAGCAATGTGACGATAGCCAACAGGTACGCGCTCTATGTTGATGGCATTGGGGTTAACTCATACTTTGCGGGCAATGTCGGCATTGGCATCAGCAGCCCGCAGAGCAAGCTTGACGTGGCCGGCGAGGTCAAAGCCCAGAAGTTCACCGGTGATGGCTCGGGATTGACGGACATTTTTGCCGTGGAAGCCCAGTCTGTATTTAATTTAGATGATGTGGTTATAGGTTCACAAAACGGCAAGATTAGGCTATATGCGGGCGCGGCTCAGCGTATGGTTGTCGATAGTAGCGGAAACATGGGGATCGGAACGAGCGTTCCTCAGGCGATGTTGCATATTGTGGGTCAAGACGCGGGGGGTTATGGCTTGTTGTCGTTGGAGAATCCGACTGGAACCCTTGCGCGTTTGACATTCCGGCATAGTGGCGATTTAAGGGGAAGCGCTTACATATTAGGATCGGAATTTCATTTGGGTGGCGATGCTGGGGTCGACACAATCCTTCGATCAGGGAATCTTGAAAAATTGAGGATTTTAGCTACAAACGGCAACGTTGGCATCGGCACCGCCGTGCCTAACACAAAGTTCCATGTATTCAATGGAGACATCGCGCTCACGCCTGGATATAAGCTGGATTTCAGTAACGGGTCGGGATCAAAGAAGATTGGCTATTCTTCTCCTAGCTTAGACATCGTTAACGGTGTTGCTTCAGAGTACATTAATTTCCAGATCGGTACCGCCAATAGGATGACCGTGGGCGCGGCCTCGGTTATGGTCAATCCAGATTTAATCGTCGGTGGCAACGTCGGTATTGGCACTAACAACCCGCAATCGAAGCTACAAGTCAACGGGATCACTTCCCTGGTCGCGGGATCAGTGGCGCCCGTGGCGCCTCCGGCGGTCTCCGTGTTGCATCTGTTTAATGCCAATGTCCCTGCTTTAGGAACGGGTAATCAGTTGCTTATTGGCAGCACGGGCGGAACTGGTTTATTGGCCCAGATCGGTATGGGTTGGACCAATGCCCCCAATATCAACTACGCCCCAGGTGTCATCGGATTCACGGCTACTGATAGCCAGAACTTTGTTAAAGGCGACTTGATCTTCGCTACTAGGGACAACACTAACGATGTGGCCCCCACGGAAAGGCTGCGCATCACCTCTAATGGCAATGTCGGCATCGGCACGGGCAATCCTGTTGAGAAAATGATGATCAGTGGCGGCGGTGTGGTTATTGGTGGCAGCTTGGGCGCGGAAAGGACGGGCGCCATGATTGATTACCAGCAATCAAACAATACGGCTCGTTATATGGCGGGCCATGTCACCGGGCCGACCAGGATGGAATTCTTAACCAATGCAGGTGGTACTTCTTTGCTCACCGCTATGACGATCGATTCGAATCAGCGCGTGGGTATTGGCACTAGTTTCCCCTTAAGCGATCTTGACATCAACGGTGACATCCGCTTGCGGGGCAACAGTTTCATTATGGATAACGCGCATCCAGACTCACGCTTGGCCTTTTATGACGCATCAAACTTGTTCCTCGCATTCCGGCCGGGCGGCAATGTAGGCATTGGAACAGTTAATCCTGTGCAAAAGCTCGATGTCGGTGGGTATGTAAGAAGCAGTAGTGGATTTTGCATCGGAAGCGATTGCAGGGCGTCGTGGCCAACAGTTACTGAAGTGGATACATTGGAAACAGTTATCAGTCGAGGGAATGTTACCTCGCAGAGTATTACAGTGGGTGGCCTAGTGAATTCTGGGAACGCATCTTTCGGCGGAAGGGTAGGCATTGGAACTATATCCGCAAAATCTTCATTTCAAGTGGTTGGAGATTACATTCAAATTCCCGTAGTTGCAGGGAACCCATTATCGTCGGATTGTGATACATCAGATGAAGCAGGCAGGATGGTAGTGTCTGGAGCATGGAAACTATGCGTATGCAGACCAGTGGGTAACGGGGTTACGTGGGATGTGACTTATTCTCATGGCGGTGGAGCCTATTGCGGCGCAAATTTTTTTGGGCCATAAAAATTAATGATTAGCAATGATTTAAGAAAAAATAGGAAGGAGGTTTTAGCCATGAAGGGGGGAGGGGATGCGCGTTTATTCACTTACCTCACCCTACTCGTATGCGCCAACTTCTTTGGCATTGCCCAGGCATTCGGCGGTTTAAGGCTTGTTTCGAGCGTTATTGCGAGCGGTGGAGTTGTAACCAGCAGTCCGCCAGTCGCCGGAGCTTCAATGATAGTGGACATGTCCTTGGGCGAAGCTTTTGTCGGCCCTGACAGCCAACAATCGCCCCAGGGTTTTATGGCTTCGAATCAAACCAGGGCTTATTTGGGATTTTATTCAGGCATCGATCCTGTCGTCCCTGGGGCCATTGCTGATCTGACTGTTTCAACAGGAATAACGCCTGATCAGGCTAATTTAACTTGGACTGCGCCGGGGGACGATGTCTTTGTCGGTCAGGCCATGGCTTATGAAGTGCGGATGGCCACCTTTGAGTTGACAGCGAGTAATTTTGATAGTGGCACGTTGATTGCCTCACTACTTCTGCCTTCTCCAGCAGGCAGTCGGGAGTATTTAAGAGCGTCTAGCCTGCCTGCAGGTCCCTTTGTTTTCTTTGCTGTGAAAGCATTGGATGAACTTTATAACGCTTCGTTTTCAAATGCTGCCAGATTCGCTCGCGATGCGTTGCCTCCACATACGGAAGTCTTAATCGGCGATCCTCGATCAGGACAGGAACCTGTATTTATAACAAGCAACACAATCCTCATCTTAAGTTCAATCGATGACCAATTATCGGTGAATGATGCCCAAGGCATGGGTGTTGCCTTTCAAGAATTTTTACTTAACGGATTTTTGAGGCAGCATTTGGATAATTCCAATCCAGGTGTTGGTCAAGTGTTTACTTCGAGCCTTAAGCTTTCCGGGGATTCCGATGGGTTGTACGTCTTGAGTTACTTTGCTCAAGACACGATCGGCAGCCAGGAGGCGGTCAAAGTCGCTACGGTCGCGGTGGATAACACCGTGGCGCAGACCAGCGTGAGTTTGAGAGGTCCGCAGCTTGTGGACGTTCTCGGTTTACCCGGCGTCCTGGGCGGGCCGTTGTTCGTTACGAGCGCCACGATTGTGACTCTGTCAGCGGTTGACCCTTTGGTCAATGGGGTTGCTTCCGGGGTTAAAGAGACGGTCTATGGCGTTGACGGTTCCGCTTTAACGCCTTATAGCCAGGCCTTTGTCCTGGCCGAAGGACAGCGCGGTGTCAACTTCCAAAGCCGGGACAACGTAGACAACCTGGAGGCGGTCAAGACTTTGCAGGTTTCTGTTGATGCTACAGCTCCACGTACAGAAGTCTCTTATGCGGGGCTAGCGCTTGTGCCTGCCTATCCTTCTGATGTTATCCCGCAGAATGTTGATGTCTTAATTACTGCTCAATCGAGTGTTATCTTGTCCGTTCATGACCCGGCATCCAACGGCGTGGCCTCTGGGGTCAAGAAAACCAGCTACTCGTTGAACGGTGGGGATTACGGACTCTATGCAAGCAGTATCAGCTTGGCTCAAGAGGGTACCCATGTCATCAGTTATCTTTCCCAGGACAGGGTAAACAATGTAGAAGTCGTTAATACGGTCAAAGTCGCCGTAGACAATACCGCACCCGTCACTACTGTCGCCATAGGCCAGCCACAAAGCATGGTTTTTGGGTTGCTTACTATCAGCACCGGTACGCCTATCAGCTTGTCTGCCATCGACCCAGTATCTGGTAACGTCGCCTCCGGGGTCAAGGATATCCTTGTCAGCATCGATGGTGGTGGGTTCGGTCTCTATCAGGGAGCCATTCATTTATCCCAGGGCACGCATAACATCGCATTCAAGAGTAACGACAGGTTGGGTAATGAAGAAGCAGCGCAAAGTTTGACTTTGGCAGTCTATGCGCTTAAACAAGCGGGATTGACCGGAATCGACAGCGTCGATATCTCCGGGACAGCGGATATCAAGGGCGATATCGTCTCCAATGGCGAGGTTTCCGTCAAAGGCACAGTCATAGTCACCGGTAACGTCACGGCGTCGACTGTCACGGTCACGGGTAACAGTCAAATCGTGGGTAACCGGATCATCCAGACAGGTAATGTACTCGCCGAACCCATCAGTCTTGATACCTTGTTTGCCTTGGCGCAAAGCAGCAACCAGAATAACTTGATTCCAGCGGAGTTCCTGGTCAACGGGGTCTTGACCTTAAAGAATCAGGATATCTTGACCTTGAGTACGGGTAGTTATTTGGTTGCTGGTATCGATATCTCGGGTCAAGCCAGCTTAGAGATCACTGGACAAGTCGATTTATTCTCACAAGGAGCCATCACTATCAATGGCAACGCTACGGTCAACGCGCAAACGCAGCCTGGAAAGTTTTTGGTTGTTTCCAACAGTTCCCATGCAGTGACTATTAATGGCTCGGCACAGGCGGGCTTGACGCTGTATGCCCCCAGGGCCGCCTTGACCTTAGCCGGAGGGGCTAAGGTTGGCGGTTATCTTCTCGCCAAGGACATCAAAGTTGCAGGGAATTCTTTAGCTGTACAGGCGGGAGCCATACCTCTGCCAACGCAAACAGTTGTAAGCGACACGCCAAGTAATCAAGACTCTGGTAAGAGTAATGGTAGGAAGAAGGCCGGAATCGGCGATCTGGCCTTGGGCCCGGACCCAAGTTTTGCTGAACACGACATTTATGCCTTCCCCAATCCCGCCAGGGCTGGGGCTAACCCGACTATCCATGTCGAAGTAGGCG
>JBBTGF010000375.1:0-7259 GCA_038041525.1 Elusimicrobiota bacterium
ATAAGAAGTGTTAGGCGCAAGGTTCTCAAAAGCAAGACTCGCGGCTCCGGTATCGCTCGTCATGGTCGAATAAACGACACTCAAGCCATCGAAATCAGTCGAAGAGGCGATGATCTGGTAACCCTGCAAGCCCCCTGCTGGAGCCGTCCAGGCGATGGTCATCGAACTCAAACCGATGGCCGTGACAATAGGAGCCAGAGGCGCATTCGCCAAGGTCGCGGTCGAAGCAAAATCCGCATAGCTGTAAACCCCCCCATGATTCAACGACGCTACTTGGAAATAATATGTGGTATCGGCGTCAAGGTCCGTCACATAGAGCGAGCGCAAGGAACCGGCATAGGTCGCTGACGCATAGACCGTGCCGGTACCATCAAAACCGGTACTCGAGGCCTCCACTTTGAACCCATATGCTGATCCTCCCGTCAAATCCCAACTGACATTGATGGATGATGGGTATACGCCGGTAAAACCAACCGGACTCGGCGGGAAGGCCAACGTCGCCACAGACGGCAGGCTCCGATAGTTTAGCACTGCAAGTACATTGAGCGAACCGACACGGAAATGATATGTGGTGTTAGCGGTCAACGCCGGGGACATCACCGTCAACGTGCTTAAATAAAGACTCGCAGTCTGCGTGGAGATAAGCAGCCCCGTCCCGTCGAAACCCGTAGTCGACGCCTCGAAACTGTATCCGCTCGCCGACATGCTGGCGGGAGCGACAGGCATAGCGGCCCACTGCATGGTGACGGAGGTGATATTGACGGCGAGCGCTTCAGGCAACATCTGCGCCGGCGGCAAGGACAGCGTATAGGTCGACAGGACTTGCGAGTATTGGACGTCGGCGTCGCTGGAGACCTTCACTTTGAAGTAATGCGTGGTATTGGGTTCAAGCAACATGTATGACGTCGTCTGTTCGTTGACCGGTGTCGTACCGGAAGCGATGGTGGCGATGAAATCAGGAGCGCTGGAAAGTACGGCAATGTAAGCAGCCGCATCGGTATGCCCATCCCAAGAAACGGAAAGCGTACCGGAAGAGATATTCGTCCAAGCCAGACTCGTAGGGGCTTCACCGTGCGCCTGCGCGCAAAGCAAGACAAGCAATGATGATAGACCAAAGAAGCGCTTTCCCCTCTCCCTCATGGCTTCCTCTGTGTAATACTAATACATGCAATCTTTCTGCCAGGCTGGATGGACCAAAAAATGACGAACGAACGATTTAAACGCTGTTATTGTGAGATTTTTCGGCTGTGGATAGTGTCCTAAAATTAGGACATGTCTTTCAGATTATCCCGCATTCTTTGAGCTTCGCGTAGAACACGCTGCGGTGGATACCCAAAAGCTTAGCGGCCTGACGGCGATTATTACCGGTCTTACGTAAAGCGCCTAAGATCATCTTCTTCTCCGCGCCGCGACGGCTCGCGACAGCGCGCGTACGGAACTTAACACTGCGCGCTGGCGTATCGCTGGCGCCGCCGGTTTTGCGCGCCGGCCCAAGCTCAAGATGTTCGACCCGGATGACGTCTTGCGCCATCAGGCAGGCACGGGTGATGACATTCTTCAACTCCCTGACATTGCCCGGCCATGCATAACGGGTCATGCGCTTAAGCGCATCCTCATCAAGGGTGAGCCCAGTGCGTCCCAACTCCTTACATGCGTGCTTGAGGAAATGTCCGGCCAACATGGGTATGTCCTGCTTACGCTCTTTAAGCGACGGTAAGTGGATAGCGAACTGATTGAGCCGGAAATAAAGATCGTCACGGAACATGCCTTCACGCACGGCGACCGCGAGGTCCTTGTTAGTCGCCACGATGATGCGCGTGTCGATTGTGATGTCTCTTTTACCGCCAAGATGCCTGACGCACTTGGTCTCAAGCGTGCGCAATAGTGTAGCCTGCGCCCCCAGCGGCAGGTTGCAGACCTCATCTAAGAACAACGTCCCCTTGAACGCGACTTCGAAGAGTCCCGCTTTGAGCGCATCGGCGCCCGTGAAAGCTCCACGTTCATAACCGAAGAGTTCGCTCTCGATCAAAGTCTCGGGCAGCGCTCCACAATCCAAGGCCACGAAGGGACCGCCACTGCGCGGACTCACGCCATGCACCATCCTAGCCGCCAACTCCTTGCCGGAACCCGATTCCCCGTGCAAGATGACGGTCAGGTCGGTCGCGGCGACCGCTTTGATCTGCTCTAAGAGTTTTTTGACCGCCGGACTCTCACCGACGAACGCTTCGGGACGCGCCGCAGCCCTAACCTGCACGCGCAAGCTCGCGACCTCGCGCATGAGCTCAGTCTGTTTGAGCGCGCGTTCCACAGCGAAACCCAATTCCTCATTGGCGAAAGGCTTGGCTAAGAAATCCTGGGCCCCCGCGCGCATCGCGGCCACTGCGGTCGCGACATCGGCTTTCCCGGTCAAGATCATCACGGGCAGGTTGGGATCCATCTCCTTGAAACGCGCCAGCAGCTCCATGCCGCCGACGCCCTGCAGGTGAAGGTCGAGCAAGACAAGGTCGATAGGTTCAGCGGCGACGGACTTAAGCGCACTGGCAGCCTCATAGCTCACCAAGACACGGTACCCCCTGGCTTGCAGGAACGCCGAGAGGATCCCGCAGAGATCCGGTTCATCATCGATGAGCAGTAAAGTCGCTTTACATGTCTTCATGGCGCCGCTTTGAACACCAAGGTCACCAGCGTGCCTTTCCCGGGAACGCTCTCGACCTTCATCTTCGCGTTATGCTGCAGAGCGATCTGGCGCACGATATAAAGGCCCAGACCCGTGCCTTTGGATTTCGTGGAAAAGAACGGCTTGCCGATCTGCTGGCGGAACCTGCCTTCGATACCATGACCTGTGTCGCTGATGGAAAGTCCGATGCCGTCGCCACCCAAGGCTGCGACTTTCACGACAAGCGTACCCCCGTCAGGCATGGCTTCCACGGAATTGGCCAGCAGATTGTAGATAGCGCCTTGCAGGACATGCGTATCCTGCATCACCGCGGCGACGGGCTGCAAACGCTTCTCAAGGCTCACGTTCTGCCTCTTGCAGACCGACTCCATCGCCATGACCGCGGCCTCGACGGTGAGGTTCAAATCCCCTTTCTCCAAACGGCACTTGCCGGATTTCGAAAGATTGAGCATGGCAGCCGTCATCTGCGAAAGCCGCTCGGCGTTGCGCGTCACGGTCTGCAAAGACTCGACGATCTTAGAAGAGGGCTCAAGGTATTCCAAAGCGAATTCGGCGGTCGACTGGATGATCTGGATGGGATTACGCATCTGATGCGCGAAGGAAGCCGCCAACTGCCCCGCAGCGCCCAGACGTTCCAAACGCATGATCGCCTCACGCAAAGCCTGCGAACGCGCATCAAGATCAAGGCGCACGCCTTCGGGAGCGAGCCAAACGATGAAGCCGCCCACGGCGCCAGCCGTTGTGCCCAGCGGCCTCGTCGTGACGAAGACCGGGACTCTCCTTAAATCGGCCGCCAATAGGACGGTCTCGAAATTCTGCATGACAGGGTTCTTCTGCATCAAGGAGAAATCCAAACGCTGGGTCTCGTCATCATCACGGGTAAGCAAGGAGTCCCACGACGACCCCGCTTTGACCGGTGTGCTGATACCCAGGAGTTCCTGGGCGCCACGGCTGACAGTGCGGATATTACCGCGCGCATCGAGACTCAAGACCGGCTCTTCGGACTGCTCGAAGATCGCGGAGAATAATTCCTTTTCCAATGCATCCATCAGGCGGTGACCCTTAAAAAGGCTAACAGCAATAAGGACTCGACTCAACGGCTTTCAGCTAGAATACAGCTATGTGGAATTTCGGGGCTAACCCCCAGAAAGAAACGGCGCTAGCTGAAAAGATGCGCTACCTTGGCATCCGTGAAGGTGATCTGATCGAAAAATTCATCGCTTCCGGCGGCCATGGCGGACAAAACGTCAACAAAGTGGCGACCTGTGTCTATTTAAAACACCTGCCCACAGGCATCGAGGTCAAATGCCAGGAAGGCCGCACCCAAGGCATCAACCGATTCTTGGCACGGCGCACCTTGACGGACAAGATCGAGCGCCTCATCCTTGGCAAGCAAAGCCAAGAAGAACAACGCATCGCCAAGATCCGCCGCCAAAAACGCAAGCGCTCGAAACGCGCCAAAGAGAAGATGTTAGCCGACAAACACCACCGGTCGGAAAAGAAAAAGTCACGCGGCCCGGTCAGCGATTATTGATGCCAGGTCAATAGGAAAGAGCGCCGGATTTACGCGCCACGACCGAGATGTTCTTGGCGCGATGGGCATACTCGGTCACGCCGGCGCAAAGTAAGGCCCACTCCAAGACTTTTCTAGGCAGTCGCCCGCGATGCGGCTGACGCAAATCCACGCCATCGGAATGCGCGATGACCTTATACGCCTCAAAACCGGTGCCCTTGAGCGCGCGCTCGATCAGGTCGGCCTTGATGCCGCCGACCATCTTGTCATGATAATCCGCGAGATGGAAGACCTCCAGCGGAAAATGCTCCTCAGTCTGGCGCACGTCTTCGGAAGCGTTCTCCCATCTTTCCCAAAGCTTGCCTAAAAGCCAATTTTTTTTGATCCGGTCGACACAATAGAAATTCGGGTCGTAATCCGTGTAAAGCAACCCGCCAGGCTTGAGCACGCGCGCGATCTCTTTGAACAACGCCTCGTGGTCGTAGATGTGATGCAGGAAGACGAAACAACTCACCAGGCCGACCGAAGCGTCCGGTAAGGGTATCTTATAAGCGTCCGCTTTGATGAGCCGGGCCTTGACGCCTTTGCGACGCGCTTCTTCAAGCATGCCTGCGGAGATATCGATGCCTGTTGAGTCCAATCCGAACTCGGCCTCCACGTCCATGGCAAACCCGCTGCCACAACCCAGATTGAGTACGCCTCCGTCCTTGATCACTCCGAGGTTGATACGGATAAACCGGCGATAGCGCTCGCGGGTGTTGGGATGGAAATATCCCATCTTCTGACGCGGGTCATGGTCGTACTTCGTCGCCATGACGTCAAAATAAAGCTCGTTGGCTTTGCTGACCTGCTCTTTCAAGCTGGGGCCCAAGGTCTTTGCATCGAACGCCTTATGCTCTGCCATCAGACAAGTTTAGCTCTTAGTCTCTAACGCTTTCCACCACAAGGAAGAGAACAGATGGCGTTTGAGTTTGTCGGCTTTAAACCACCTAGCTTCACGTGCGCCGATGGGGGCGGGGATCCCGGGGCGCTCACTTCGCACATGCGCGTGGATACGCCACTTCGTGATTGCATGACGGAAGGCCTGCGGGACCCTGCGCCCCGGGCAAGTCTTAACGATCTCCATAGGAAGCCCCCAACAATCCTTCAAAAAGACCTCGTCAGCGCCGCGGCGCACGAGCAACACACGCCCCATGCTGTCGCGGCGCAGATGGATGACAAGCTCAAGCGCCCGCGACTTGACCGGTTTCCTCTCGCTGGGATGGACGCCTCGTGTCAAGCACGTCCCGCGCACAGGGCACGCCTCGCACGCGGGTTCGCGCGCCTTGCACGCCAAGGCCCCGAGTTCCATCAATGCTTGGTTCAATTCCGAAGGCTTGAAGCGGTTCTCGGCGAATATCTGCTCCAATATCCCCATCTCGGATGATCCGAAGAGTCGCAGGAGCACGCGCGCCACATTGACGTCATAGACCGGAGCCTTCACCTCAAAGGCGATACTGGCGACGGCTGCCGACAAATAGGGCCCGAAACCCGCCAACCCTTTAAACTCCCCGGGAGTCCGGGGGAATCCACCACGGCTGACGATCTGATTGGCCGCTTTCCACAGGTTCTCAGCCCGGCTGTTGTAACCCAGACCAGTCCATGCGTTCTTCACCTTCCACAAGGGCGCGGCGGCCAACGCTTCGACGCTAGGAAATCCGCGCAGGAACTCCTCGTAGCGCTTCACCACGGTGGCGACAGTCGTCTGCACCAACATGAACTCGCTGACCATGACGCGGTAAGGGTCTTGGTCCTTGCGCCAAGGCAGATCGCGCTTATACTTGCGATACCAACGCAACAGTAAGGCGACCCGCATGATGTTAGACTCCGTACAAGCTATAAAAAAACGGCATATCGACAAGCCGCCGCGCGCGTAGACGTCGGTAGCGCTTCAGGATGCGATCTTGGCGATGGACCTGATCGAAGACCTTATTGATCACTTGTTCACTGCCCTCGCGGTCGGCGTCCATGCCGCGGAACTCATCGAGCGCCACCGGCTTGCCGAAATAGAGATAGACCGTCTTGAATATCCTGGGCCACCAACTACCCACCGGTAGAACCTTGTCGACGCCCACCATGCAAACGGGGATGGTCTTAGGGAAGGTATGCAAGATGACATAACCCATCCCCAGGCGGGCCGGCCCGATCTCACCCGTGCGCGAACGCGTGCCCTCGGGGAACACGATCATGCGCCCATGCTTTAAACAATTGATAATACGTTTCATGGCGCGAAAATCCTTGCGGCCCTCTCTGACCGGGATGCACTTCCAATTATCCGAAACCCACCCCCAGAAAGGATTACTATAAAAATTCTCCTGCGCCGCCGGTATCCACGGGAACAACCACGGCTTCCAGAAACACTTCGGATAGAACGCCGCCGCGCCCACCAGGAACCCGTCGAACATGGTCTGGTGGTTCGGCAAGATCAATGTATTGTCGTCTTCCGGCACGTTGCCGGCGCCGACGACGATGGTCTTATTCAAAACGTTGAAATAGAACCAGAAGATGAATGCGCAGCCGTTGACGATGATATATCTGGTGAAAGGCCAGAAGAAATGAAAGACCGGTCCCCGGTAAGGGATCCGGTGCGGGTCGCTTAAGCGTGACACGCGGGATTCCATTAGTCAGGCTACCATGCTCTTAGACAAGTTGTTCCATGAACGCTTCGCCCACCACCAACTGCCCATGCCGGATGCCAGGCAGATACCCAAGTAAACGGCGCCTAAGGTGGTCAGCCAGTAATAATCATACTTGTCCATCACCTTATGCAGATAGTTCACCTGGAAGAAATAATGGATCGGCGAGGCAAAGACAGCCAACGTCAACGCCACGGCCACCAGCGACAACACGCCGAAAAGGAACCCTCCAAACGACGTCTCTATCTGCACCAAATGCTCGAAACGGGGTTTAGGGAACGCGCTACCCACGGCCAAAGACAACGGCGCTAAGACGCTGCCTAAACACAAAGCCGCGACCAGATAGAGCGGGATGAGCTCCTTGTCTGTCCCAAGCAGCAACGGTGATATGACG
>JBBTGF010000376.1:0-6031 GCA_038041525.1 Elusimicrobiota bacterium
TTTCATCAGGATGATGGTCTGCCAGCATAACGAGGCGACGTCGTTGCCGCCGCCGGAGCCGGGCAGTCTGACTCGTGGTTTGTCATGGGGACCGATGACGGTGGTATTGAGATTCCCGTAGGGGTCGATCTGCGCGCCGCCTAAGAAACCGCAGCCGATGAGTCCGCGTTGCGCCGCTTCCATGACGTCGCAGATACCCATGGCGGCGATGCCTCCTCTGAAGGTGCGTTCCTCGCCGACAGCCAAGGGTAGTTCCTTTAAGTCCGAGCCCATACCGCCGAACTCGAACACCGCTAGCAAGTCCGGCGCACGCGTGCGTTTAGCTAGGGCCGCCGCCAGCATCGGGATGCCGGTGCCGATAAAGACCGCGGTCTTATCCGGCATGAGACGCGATGCCAAGCACACGAGCATCTCGGTCGGCGTGTAGTCAGGCATCCTTGGCCTCCAATGCGCGCAGGCGTTCCCGGCCGATCAAGTCGAGATAGCTTGCGTGGTTGTTGACCCCGTAGACATAGCGCTCAAGATAGGCGCGCGTGCCCTCATCCGTCTTAGCGGATACAAGGAATTCGCGGAGATGTTCCTCATCGCGCTTATAGAGGTAGCAAGTCTCTCCGGGGTGTGAGCCGAAGGGCGCGTGCACCACGGCGTCGACTAAGAAATGCGGGATGACGGTGCGTTCCGGGCGCTTACGGATGACCGCGCTCTCGACTATCTGTTCGGCTGTGATGATGAGGCGTTTTGAGGCGCGGGCCATCTCTAGAGCGAAGCCCGAGTTGCCGTCCAACTGACAGTTGCCGTATTTGTCCGCACGGTGCACATGGATGACGCCACAATCCAGGATGAGCGCGGGCAATAACGTGAGTTTGATACCGGTGAAGGGGTCGCGGATGGTCTTAGCTGCGCTATAACGCAGGGTGTCGGTGCCGAGCATGGAGCGCGCTGGTAGGAAGGGGACACCCATGGCTGCGGCCTTGAAGCGCCAAGACAGCGCCGCGTTCGACCATTCGACTAAGCGCAGTTTCCCACCCTCGGTTGCGCGGCGCAGGATGGGGGAGAGGCCATGCGCTTCGTAGCCTACATAGGTGATATCCATGGCTTCGACTGCGCCCGCCGCTAGCAACAAGTCGACATCCATGAGTCCTTGACCAGCCAGGCGTAGATGTTTTTTCTTCTGTCTGATGATCTCGCGTACGATGGGCATGGGACAGCGCACGGTTGCATAGAGTTCAAAACCGAGATAGTCCTGGTCTTTGATGAAGCGGTTCACGGCTGTCTTTTCGTCCATGAGCTTATCGCGTAATGCCGCGCTTTTGTTGGCGCGCAGCCAGCGGCGGAAACCCTCGACGTCCGGAGCCTGCAGCAGGGGGGGCTTCATAAAAACCGCTTGAAGAAGTCGTTGCCCTTGTCGTCGATCAGGATATACGCTGGGAAGTCGACGACGTCGATGGCCCAGACGGCTTCCATCCCCAGGTTGGGAAAATCCACAACCTCGACTTTTTTGATGCAACGTTCGGCCAAAAGCGCGGCCGCGCCGCCGGTAGAGCCGAGATAGAAACCTCCATGCTTGCGGCACGCCTCTGTTACTTGTGCGGTGCGGTTGCCTTTGCCGACCATGATCAAGGATGCGCCGTTAGATTGGAAACAATCGACATAGGAGTCCATGCGTCCGGAGGTCGTCGGCCCGAAAGAGCCGGAAGCCTTGCCTGCCGGGGTTTTCGCCGGGCCTGCGTAATAGACCGGATGCTTCTTGAAATAGTCGGGCAGCGGATGTCCGGCGTCGAGCATTTCCTTGATCTTCGCGTGCGCGATGTCGCGGGCGACGATGAGCCGACCCGTCAACGACAGGCGCGTGGCGACAGGGCAAGAGCTCAATTGCGCGCAGATGTCTTTGACGGAGCGGTTTAAGTCGATGGCCACGGCTTTGGAGTCGATGCCGGTGACGTTTTTGAGCAATCGCGCCGGGTCACGTTCGAGCGCTTCGAGCCAGACGCCTTTGGCGTCGATATAGGCTTTGATGTTGCGGTCAGCCGAGCAGGAGACGCCCAAACCGATGGGGCAGGATGCGCCATGGCGGGGCAGGCGCACCACTTTGACGTCATGCGCGAAATATTTGCCGCCGAATTGCGCGCCTAGGCCGATTGCTTGGGCGGCTTTCAGCAGTTCATTCTCTAGTGTGAAGTCGCGGAAAGGCCGGCCTTGCTTGTCGCCTTTCCCGGGCAGGTGGTCTAAAGCCCCGGCGCTGGCAAGTTTGACGGTCTTTAAGCAGGTTTCCGCCGAAGTCCCTCCGATGGTGATGGCGATATGGTAGGGCGGACAGGCCGCGGTCCCCAAGGAACGCATCTTGTCCGTGAGGAATCCCTTGAGCGCTGCCGGATTCAATACCGCTTTGGTTTCTTGAAAGAGATAAGTCTTATTGGCGGAACCGCCGCCTTTGGCGAGGAAGAGGAATTCATATTTGTCGCCGACAGTGGCATAGATATCGATCTGGGCCGGCATATTGTCACCCGAATTGACTTCTTCGTACATATCGAGCGCCACGACCTGGGAATAACGCAGGTTCTCGCTTTTGTAGACGCGGCGTATGCCGCTAGAGAGCGCGGCCGCGTCATCGGCGTCAGTCCAGACTGCTTGGCCTTTCTTGGCTATCACGATGGCGGTGCCCGTGTCTTGGCATAGCGGCAGCTCGAAGCGGCTGGCGATGACCGAGTTCTCGAGTAGTTCCCAGGCTACAGCTTTGTCGTTAGGCGAGGCCTCCGGGTCCTTAAGGATAGCTGCGACCTGCTTTTGATGGGCTGGGCGCATGAGGAAGGAGACGTCACGCATGGCCTGCGCGGCCAACAGTTCGAGAGCTTTGGGGTCGATCTTGAGGATCTTCTGCGTGCCGAAACGCACGGTCTTGACGTAGCGGCCGCCTAGCGACCTGTATTTTGCTTTATGCTGTGCCATGCCGACATTATCGGAAATTTGGCGCGCGCGCTCAAAAAATATATCTTATGTCTTGCGATAGATTCAGATAAAGGGAGGATGGGGATGATAAAAAGTCTGTTTGTCGTGATCATGATGGCGGTGAGCTTGAGCGCTCAAACGAATGCCGCTACTGATAGGGGTATCAAGGTCAATGGCAGCTTCATCGAAAAAGCTAAGATCGATCAGTTCTTGTGGGTCCAATACGGCGCGGCGGTGGCGCAACAGTTCGTGGATAACGAGTTGCTTAACCAGGAAGCCGCCAAATTGGGCGTCAAAGCTGATGATAAAGAGATAAACAAACGTATCGCTTTGGTCAAAGAGCAGGCAGGGCCTGATTTTGAGAAAAAATTAGAGCAATCGGGATTGACGCTCAAAGCCATCGAGAGTCAGATCAGTTTTAGTCTGACCGTCGAGAAGCTGCTCAAGAAGGCGAAGGGTGTCGACATCACCGACACCGAAGTGCAGTCAGGTTTTGAGGCTAACAAGACCAGTTTGGGTGTTCCTGAGCAGATTCGTTTGCGTCATATCCTAGCTTCTTCACAGCAGGATGCCGATGACCTTCTCATCGCTCTTAAAGCCGGCGCTGATTTCGGCAAGCTTGCCGCCATTAAATCCATGGATCAGACCACGAAGGGCAAGAATGGCGAACTCGGATTGTTTTCTAAGGGTATGCTGGTGCCGCAAATTGAGTCCACGGTATTCACGCTTGGCGTCAACGAAGCCAGTAGCGTCGTGCAGACTACCCAAGGGTTCCATATCTTTCAGGTGACTGAAAAAGTCAGCGCCAAACCGGCTGTGTTCAAAGAGGTTAAGGAGAGATTGAGACAAGCTTTGTTGCAGCAAAAGATCGGGCAGGTCCTGCCTGATTATGTACGCGAGTTGCGCCAGAAAGCGGTTATAGAACCGAATCTGTAATCGCGGCGTCTGAGCGCCTGCATCTTGCGGGTGGGCGCGTCTATGCGTTTTATCGGGTACGATCCGCTCTTGCCAAGGCCTGCGATCGTCGCGACGATCACCGATGTCGTGGGTTCTGCGCCCCAACAAGCCGGAGCCCGCATATGGGTCAGCAAAGATGGCGCCATCGGAACAGTCGGCGGCGGTTCCCTGGAGTATCAGGTCATCGCGCGTGCTCGCGAAATCCTTACCCTAAGAACGATGACGGCCCAGAGTTCGACGTTCACCTTAGCGTCGCAGAACGACCAATGTTGCGGCGGCAAGGTCAAGGTCTTCTTCGAATCGGTGTTTCCCGCCAAGACAGTCCATATTTTTGGAGCGGGTCATATCGGCGCGGCGCTAAGTAGTGTGCTTTCGGGTTCCGGAGTGGGCGTTACGCTCGTCGATTCCCGTGATCTGCCCATGTCAGACCTCTCTAGTGATGTGCGTTTCATCCGCTGCGACCCCTTGGAATATGCCGGTAGTCACCGTTGGAGTCGCGAGGATGCGGTTTGTATCGTGACCCACAGTCATGCGCTTGACTTGGCGTTATCCCGCCGTTTGCTGGTCGAGCCTTTAGGATATCTTGGATTGATCGGTTCAGAGCATAAAGCGCGGGTTTTCAGAGCGCGCTTGGATGCCCAAGCGTCCGGCGTATCGTTAGCGGGACTTTGGGATACGAGGATGCATTGTCCCATGGGCGCTACGTTACTTGCCAAGAATCCTAAAGTCATCGCTATCGCTATCGCATCCGAGCTTTTCAAGGAATGGGTCATGGACGAGGCGCGTCAGGAAGTGGACATGCCGATCGCCCTGTGACCGATTGCGGTGTTTTGTTCTTAGCTGCCGGTCGCGGCCGTCGCAGCGGCGGCCCAAAGGCTTGGCATGAGTATCAGGGTAAGCCGCTACTCGCGCACCATATTGATTTTTTACGCACGGCTTTGCATATCGACGATATCGCCATTTCGATACAGGCCGGATGGGAAGACCGCTGCCGGGTTTTGGACGCGCGGGCGGATTGGGTTGTGGTTGACCCAGATGCTCCTGCGCTGGCTTCTTTGATCGCGCTCATTGACACTGTCAAGAGCGGCGGCAGGGGTCATTTGCGTAGATTTGTCTATCATGTCGATATGCCTTTGTGGGATGCGGGGGTTTTCAAGCGTCTGAATGCGCCGGTCG
This sequence comes from Elusimicrobiota bacterium, assembly GCA_038041525.1. Lineage (GTDB taxonomy): Bacteria > Elusimicrobiota > Elusimicrobia > JACQPE01 > JACQPE01 > JBBTGF01. Next base: position 5,080 of record JBBTGF010000376.1, read on the forward strand.
CCGGGTCAGGGGAGCACATGGGCATCGTGCCGGTCTTCTCCGGCCGTCGCGGGCACCCCGTATTGTTGAGCCCGTTGGCACAGGATGCCGTCAGCCGCTTGGATGGTCAGCGTGACCGCCTTGACTCCTGGCTGCGTAGCGTCAGTGTCCTGGAAGTCGATGCGGGGTCCAGTGTCGTCCTTGAGAATTGGAACAGCGATATCACTTGACCCTTAGCAGTAGGACGCCTGCGGTCAAGAACAAGGCTCCGATCACTTTAAGTAAAGTCAGCGGTTGGGCTGTTAGCCCCATGACCCCCCGGGCGTCGTAGAAAGCCGAAAGCATGGTCTGCGCGAAGACGAACAGAGCCACGGTCAGCGCGCCTCCCAATCTCGGCATGGCGTACGCGGCGCAGGCGACTACCCCGGCGCCTAAAAAACCGCCGATGTAATAATTCCAGGGCAGGTAGAACGCTTGCGTCCAGGCCACTCCTTTGCTGCGCAATCCGAGCAGCAGATAGAAGACTAGCGACCCGACGAATCCGACGATGCTGTTGATGAGCACGGTCTTACCTAAACCGATGCGCCCGCCCAGGGCGCCATTGGTGACGAATTGCGAGGCGGCGAACATCCCGCCTAAGAGCACGATGATGACGGCTATCAGGAATCCTCCTTCAAGAAGTCGCTTAGGATATTCTCTGAAACTTTGAGGCGATAATGCGCGCTGGAGCGGATGTCGTCGATAGACGCGACGTCGCGCGCGATGAGTTTCGTGGCGGTATGGATGACTTCAGGGGTCATTGTTTTTCCTGTGCAGAAGTCTTCGAGCGCGCGCAGGCGCCGGACGGTAGGGGCCATGGATCCCAAAGCGACTTTGAGTTCTAGCGCGTTACCTTTGGCGTCGCGCCAGAGGATCCCCGCGGCGACGACTTTGGAGATCGACTGCGCGGCGCGCGTGCCCACCTTACGGAAGA
>JBBTGF010000377.1:0-3176 GCA_038041525.1 Elusimicrobiota bacterium
TCCCTGGACGACGCTCAGCCGGCCACCCATGACGCCTTCAGGGGCAGGGGAAACTTCTCGCGGGCCATGCGGGGCTTGGTGCACCTCAAGGAGGCGGGCCTCAGGGTGCAGATCAATTTCACCGTGACCAAGGTCAACCGTGACGAGATCGAACCGATGTATGAACTTGCCAAAGAACTCAAAGCCTTCGCACTCTATCTTTTCCTTTTAGTCCCGGTGGGCTGCGGCATCCAGATCGCCGATGCGCAGATGCTGGGTACCGAAGAGGTCGAGAACTGGCTCAAGTGGGTCGCAAAAAAGAACAAACCGGGAACCTTGCCCCTGCGCGCCATCTGCGCGCCGCATTACTACCGCATCGAAGCGCAGATGGAACCCGCCCAAGAGATCGAGCATACACGCAAGGGGTGCCTGGCCGCCATCCACATGTGCTTCGTCTCCCATAAGGGCGACATCTATCCCTGCGGCTATCTGCCCACGCCCTGCGGCAACGTCAAAGCAACCCCTTTCCCCGAAATCTGGAAGAAATCACCGATTCTAGAAAGCCTGCGTAATTCTGATCTGCTCAAAGGCCGTTGCGGCGCCTGTGGATACAAAGATGTCTGCGGGGGCTGCCGGGCAAGAGCTTTCTATACCCATCAAGACTTACTGCAGGAAGAACCCTTCTGCGCTTACGAACCCGCCCCTAGCGGCAAAGCGTGAGCGGCGATAGCTTTCAGGAATTGTTCACCATAGCGTTCCAATTTGCGTTCACCCACGCCTTTGACGCCGCGCAAAGCCTCCAAAGTGGCTGGTTTTAAAGCGGCCATCTCAAGTAACGTCGTATCGTGGAAGACCACATAGGGCGGCACTCCCATCATGTCGGCGATGACGCGGCGTAACTGCCGCAAACGCTCAAAAAGTCCCTGATCCACCGGCGCTCCCGAAAGTGACCGCGAGCTCGCGGTCTTTATCTGCCTTTTGCTGCGCGTCACGACCGGCGCGGGTACGCCTAAGCACACTTCCCCTACGCCGCGCAACAAAGCCTCACCCGCGGCCGTGGTACGCAAAAGCGGATACTCCGTTTCCTCGGTCACTTCCAGCAGTCCTTGGACGATCGATTGGTCGATCCAGGAACGGATCGCAGCCTCACCCGCAACTTTAAGCGCACCAAAGACCGGCAAGATATCGTGCCCGTTGCGCCGCATGCGTTCATCAACGCGGCCCGACAGCAGAGCCGCCGTATAAGCCATCCCGTAACGCCCCCCGCTATGATAGACCGCGCCAACGACCTGTTGGGCCGTACGCAGTGCCTCTGCGGCAGAGAGACTCTTAGTCTCGGCAAGACAGACATCGCACGCCGCGCATGCCTGCGGCGCATAGACCGCGCCAAAATGCTCGGCCAGCATGCGATGGCGGCAGACCGGGGCCACGGCGAAGCGCCCGATCTCGCGCAACTGCCTATCGAGAACGCGTAGACGCTGCGGTGGCAATCCACCGTCCATCAGCGCCAAGCGCCTATGCATCGCCAGATCCGATGCCGCGAAAAAAAGCACGCATTCGGCGGGCAAGCCATCTCTGCCCGCGCGGCCGGATTCCTGCTGATAATGCTCGAGCGAACGCGGCGTATTGGCATGCACCACATAACGCACGTTGGAACGGTCGATACCCATGCCAAAGGCGATAGTCGCGACGACGACGTCCAAACGTTCATTGACGAAATCATCTTGGGCACGCCGTCGCTCTTCGGCGGGCAGTCCCGCATGATAGGCGCTGCAGGAAACCCCGGCTTTCTTGAGCGTGGCGGTCAAGCGCTCCACGTCTTTGCGCGTCTGCGCGTAGACAATGCCGCTTTCACGCTCATGACGGCTGACCACATCCAAGACTTGCGCCGACTGCTCGCGACGCGCAAACGCGCGATAAATCAGATTAGGCCGGTCCGGATGCCCGATCAAACGCAGCGGCTGACGCAAAGCGAGCTGCGCGCAGATGTCTTCTTGTACCGCGGGTGTAGCGGTCGCGGTCAAGGCCATGCGCGTCACATCGGGATATTTCTCAAGGACCTCGGCGATACGCCGGTATTCGGGCCTGAACTCATGGCCCCAGTGCGACACGCAATGCGCTTCATCCACCGCCACCAATACCAAACGCCGGGCGACATCCGCCAACAAGTCGCCGGCAAGCAAACGCTCGGGGCTCACATAAAGCAATCCGGTCTTGCCGCTGCTTAAGTCCCGGTAAGCCGCACCACGGCGCTCGCTGGTAAGATTGGAATGCAACGCGTCGGCGGCTAACCCCGCGTCGCGCGCCGCAGCTACCTGATCATCCATCAAAGCGATGAGCGGCGAAACCACCAAGACTAATCCCGCATCCAGCGCGGCTGGCATCTGATAACAAAGGCTTTTTCCGCCCCCGGTAGGCATGACAAGCAAGCAATCACGCCCCGCAATGACCGCCTCTACCGCTTCACGCTGCAGCGGCCGGAACGAATCATACCCCCAAAAACGACGTAAGGTCGCTGTAAGTCCAGATACTGGTCGTTGTGTCATAAAAAATCGATCGCTAAGGCGACGCGAATCCCGGTCCGGCTAGGCGATCCTTAACCCAAGCTTGCGCAACATCAGATAGAACGCGTACTGAAAGCAAGAAATGTAATCAAGCAACCAGAAACGGCGCATCACGCCCGTCGACGTCAATGCCTTCCACCAAGTGATGGGGCTTAAATGATAACGCACGATGTAACCGAGATAAAGCAAGGTCATCTTACGCGGACTGCGTCCCTCTCCCAGCAAGAACGTCGAATATGGGTAATAACGCTCATCTTCATGGATGCGATGCGCCACGCCTTCGGCGACGCAGCGGTCGTAAAGAGGCGTACCCGGGATCAGCGAGATCATCGATGCGGAAAAAATATCGCTATTTTTTGTGCCTGACTTATAGGTCGGTGCGAACATCTTCTCACACGGCAGACCGTAGACATGCACGACGTATACCACCACCCCGCAGGCGCGCAAGACCTCTGAGGCTTTGTGGTTTAAAGCCACCGAGGTCTCTTTGGTGACGTTTTCTAAGACCTCGTCGCTGTAGCTCTCAAAACCCACTAAAGCGCCATAAAGGCCCGATGCCGCGGCCAGCTTCATTAATTCCGGATTCTTGACGATGACATCGGCGCGGATGCCGTTGGAGAACCATTTGAGTTT
>JBBTGF010000378.1:0-1350 GCA_038041525.1 Elusimicrobiota bacterium
TCTCAAAATGTCCCGAGCTAGGCGTCGCCTCTTATGGGACGACTCCGGAAAAAGCGGAAAAAGCGCTTAAAGAAGCGGTCGAACTCTACCTTTCAAACGCCCATAAACTAGGACTTTTTGACGATGTCAAACCAATGTTGAATTCCGAAGCACGTTACACCTCATCCTTGCACATCGCTGCTTGATGCGCCTACCCTCGCTCTCATCGAAACAGATAATCCGCGCCTTACACCAAGCTGGTTTTAATGAAGCCCCTGACCGTGGAAAGGGCAGCCATCGCGCTTTCTTCAAACAAGACATGACAGGCAAGACCTGGCTCACTGTCGTTCCACAAGGAAAAGATATCCCCCGCGGGACCATCATGTCCATATTGGACCAGGCTGGATTAACCCGCGAAGAGTTCCTTAAACTACTCTGATGGGATACGGTTCCAGCGCCGACCGGTCTTTCCGGGAAGCAGTAAGGGATCAATCCCCATGATTAGGCCCATCTTCCGCTGTTCCGCTCACCTAATCAAGATATCCTGAGGCCAATCGCGGGTGATGACGCGGCAATGGGAACGCCGCAAGATCAGGTAATAATGATAAAGACGCGGGACGCTCTGCTCATGACGGCTATCGCACATGATGTCGCCTAGATCACACTGGAACCATTTTTTACGCACTTCCTCGGCATGGCGGCGCGCCCAGGGCGACTTATCCTTTTGACTGACATCCCAATTCCATCTCCCGTCCACGCCCAGAATATGGCCCGTAGTTTTGCGGACCTGATTGTAATTATCATCCAAACCTAACATGTGGCCGATCTCATGGGCCAGAAGATGCGCCGAACAATCCCTTCCCCATACGTGATTATAAGGAAGCCTCGGACAACCCTCGTCCAAACGGACACTGAAGTGCGAGTCGCCCTGCGCGCCTACCAAAGTGAACACGAATCGATAACGCCCGCCAGGGCTGTTCGCCGTCCAAATCGCCGCCGCCTGTTTCATCTTACGGCGCATCAGAGCCAGCGCTTTACGGCTAGCGCCCAATTCTCCGGTAAAATGGACCTTGACATGGACAGAAGGATATCCATCCTTCCCCGCCTCAAGGTCATACGCGTACCCCAAAGCGGCCAACCCCATGTAAAAAATGTCACCTTCGATGCGGCGGCCACCTTCCATGGGAGCGAAGACCGAACGCGGATCAGGAGCGCAATAATCCATGGTATCGCGCCCCAAGCTTTCCCGCAGAACGGAACAATCCCAATGGCCGCGATAGCGTCCACCTAGATCGGGCTCGCTTAATTCAAAACGTGTCAACACATCAGGAGCATACCGGCAAGCGTCGCCACTAGAAGGCAATCCCAAGA
>JBBTGF010000379.1:0-2810 GCA_038041525.1 Elusimicrobiota bacterium
TAGCCATATGCTTTTCTAGCCTAATAGGTTTCTCTAATATTTTCCACCCATTTCCCCCACCCTCCCCCCGATTGGCAAATGCAACCCCAGAAAGCTCACCTTTTTCCCGTAAACTTTTAGGGCTTCGGCGTAGGCTTTTAGTTGGCCTGTGTACTCGTTGGCGCGCTCGTGCAGGTGGGGTTCGTTGCCGAAGAAGCTTTTGTGGTCTAGCACGGCGACGGAGCCGTCGGGGAGCTCTAGCAGGAGATCGATGGAGCCGTTCCACTGCGAGCCGTCATCGGCTGGGGCAGTGATCGGGACTTCGGTGCGCCAGCGGACATTAGGAAAGCGGGTTTTGACCCAGGATTCCAGGCGTTCGCCGGCGGCGACCAGGGCATCGGCTTTAAGCGCTGCTGTCAGCGAATAGCCCTGCAGGATGCGCTGGGCGCAGGCTTGTTTGGCTTTGGGAGCAAGGCCTGACAGTGAGGGCAGGGCCGAGAAATAGGCATGCACGGCTGTGCCCAGGGTTTCGGGGTCGAGTTTGCCGAGATTCGCCGGGAATGGATGCTCCCCGGGCAGGGATTCAAAGCTGAAATCACCCTTGAGCGCGGGTTCGGCGCTCGGGCTGCGGTAGCGCGGGGCGTGGGTTTTGGGTTTACCATCGTAACCGGAAAACCAGTGCTGGGTCTTAGGCGGCGGCGCGAGGGTGATGACTTCAGGCGCAGTGAAACGCTCCACCTTGATATCCCCATGCACGCCTTCGATCTTATGCGTGCCCGGGTTTATCAATCCTCCTAGCGACTTCTCAAAATCCTTGAGTTTATTGAGCCATTGCGTTTCATGGGCATCCCCGGCTTTATTGTCTTTGACGCGCGTGGCAAGGATAAGCTTTTCCTTGGGCCGGGTGAATCCGACATAGAGCAAGCGCTGCGATTCGGCATCGTCCCGGGCGGCTGCGGCTTGCGCCTCATCGGTGCTTCTGGCATCGGCATCAAGATCGAGTTGTTTTGACCGTTCGAACGGATACGGCCAATAACACAGGCAACGATCTTTGAGCGGTTTGCCGCTAGCCGCGTCACCGCCTGCCGCTGAAAATTGGAACATGGAACCGTCAAACACCTTGTTAAGCTGGCTTAATATCACAACAGGCCATTCTAGACCCTTGGCATGATGGTAAGTGGAAACCCGGACAGCGTCGAGCCCTTGCGGTGGTTCGCGGTCATCATCGCCTTTGTCATTGAGATCTTCAAGGTACGCGATCAATCCGGTCAGCGTTGCGCTATGACCCTTATGCAAAGCCTCTTGCTCATAAGTTTTAGCCGCGGCGAGCAGTGAATCAAGATGCGTGGCACGCCGTGCCGGCTGATCCCACTTGCCGATCCGCACCGGCAGATCCAGCGCCCGAATAATGGCGCTGACCGTTTCACTTGGCGAGAAATCATTGCTATTTAAAGCCTTCAGGGCCTCGAACAGTTTGTGCCCGGCGAATGGATGCGCTCTTTTGCCTTTATTCTTCGCGAGCTCGGCAAGGCGCTCGCTGAACCACTTTGGGGTGCCCGCAGAATCGTCTTCCAGCATGTGCAAAAGCGTGGCGGCGGCGAGTGAATCATTGCGATCGACCACCGGGTAGAGCCCGGCAAGCACGGCGGCGCATTCCCGCGTATCGAGCAAGCCGTCAAGCGCTAAAGAAACCGGGATGCCCCTGGCCTCCAGAGCCTTGGCCACGATATTTCCCCAGCTATTGGTACGCACCAAGACAACGACATCGCAATAGCGGCGCTTTTCTTTTTTAAGCAACGAATCTATGCCACACGCAAGCGCCTCGGCCTCTTTGGGATTGCTCTTAGACTCAAGCAGCCACCTATGCATAGCGACGGGTAATGCCTCTTTGTGCGCTTGCATCGCCGCGGCTTTGCCGAAGACCGGCGTGAACACGGTGTTGACGATATCGATGATGCCCGCGGCGCTGCGCCGGTTGGTGCCGAGCGTCTCACGCTTGACGCTCTTATCGTCCCAAGCGGCTTGCATCAGGTCCGGGGCCGCGCCGTTGAAGACGAAGATGGTCTGCTTCTGGTCACCCACCCAGATGCTTTCTTTGACCAGACCGCTTAACGCCATGAAGATAGCGAGCTGAATGGGGTTGGAATCCTGGAATTCATCGACGACGACTAGCTCGATCTCGGTGGAAAATTCTTTACCCAGCGCGGGATCGGCGACAAGGTTATAAAAATAGGCTTCCATGTCCGTATAGTCAAGATAGCCATACTCTTTTTTGTATTTCTCATAAAGTTCTTCGAGCTCGATACTGCATTCGGTCAATAATCCCATGAATCGACTGCAATCATCGATGAGCCCTGAATTCCCCCGCATGCTTGCGATATAACCATGCAGGCCGAGTACCGCATTTTTTGCTTGAACGGATCTGCCTACCTTCAGATCTAAAACACCTAACATGTCTTTCCAGGCATCCGGCTTATACCGTGCCGCGCTTTTTAACTTATTGACAGCGTCAACGAGATGACTGTCGCGCAGGTCAGTGAGCCTTTCTGCGGTATCTAAAGAGAGCTTCCGGTAACCGGCAATGAACTGCTCGAATGTCGCTTTATTGGGCGTCTGACCGTCAGTCAGCACCTCGATGAAGCGCTTGGAATTGCTCTGCATCTGCGTCTTGAAATCAGCCGTAGAGATATTATTCTGGCGTTTCAGCCTGATCAGTTCGAGAAGCCGGGAATTGTCGTCATCGGCGAGGGCTAAGCGTTGTTTAAGGACGGCCAGGTTCTCCGATGGCTCGGTGATCCTGGTCATCAGAACCGCCTTCATGATCGCTTTCT
>JBBTGF010000380.1:0-1350 GCA_038041525.1 Elusimicrobiota bacterium
AATCTCAGTTTTTGATCACGGCCTTCTTTATGGAGACGGCGTTTTCGAAGGCATCCGTTGCTATGGCGGCAAGATATTCAAACTGCGTGAACATACCATACGTCTCTACAATAGCGCCAAAGCGGTCTATATCAACGTCCCTTACGCGCAGAACGAACTCGAACGCTTCCTGCTCGAATCGATCCGCATCAACAACATCAAAGACGGCTACATCAGACTGGTGGTGACGCGCGGCTATGGCGACCTCGGGCTCGATCCGAGAAAATGCCCGAAGGCGACCGTCATCATCATCGCCGACCAGATCGCGCTATTCCCTGAAGAGGTCTACGACAAGGGCATCCGCTTGATCACAAGTTCCCTGCGGCGCACGCCCCACGACACACTCTCGCCATCCATCAAATCATTGAATTATTTAAACAACATCCTGGCACGCGCGGAATCCATACGCGCCGACGCGCAAGAAGCCATCCTCTTGAACCACCAAGGCTACGTCACGGAATGTTCCGGAGACAACATCTTCTGCATCAAAGCCGGCGTCGTCATGACGCCGCCTATCCACGCCGGGATATTGCCCGGCATCACGCGCGCCACGGTCATCGAATTACTGCGCACGAAGATGAAAACCACAGTGAGCGAGACGATGCTGACGTTGACGGACCTTTATTCATCTGAAGAAGTGTTCCTGACGGGGACAGGCGCTGAGATCATCGGCGTCGTCGAGATCGACCGTCAACGCATCGGTGACGGCAAACCGGGACGGCTGACGCGCCAGATCGAGGATGCGTACAACCAGCTCACGCAGATCAGCGGCGCCAACGCCTATGACAAGAACCCCTGCGTAGCATAAACGCACCACGGAGGCCGTCATGTTATGCGATTCATGCAGCTCGCAAGAAGCGAACATCTTCTTCAAAGCCATCGTATCCGGCAAGCAGACGAAGCTGAACCTCTGCGAGTCCTGCGCCAAAGACAAAGGGATCTTCTCGGGAGATTTTGGCATCACCCAGATCGTCAAGAAGGATTTCGGACTGCTCGGAGCGTTGGGAGCCGCCGGACCCGCGCATACGCACCACGAATCGACTTCCAAAGCCGCGCACGGACGCGCCGCACCGGGAAGATGCCCGGTATGCGCGACGACGTTCGCCCAGATAGCCAAGACGGGTTTTGCGGGGTGCCCACAATGTTACGACACCTTCCATCTCAACATGAGATCGATCGTCAAGCGCATCCATGGCGCCTCCACGCATTCAGGCCGCACGGCTCCCGAGAGTACCCCGGCAAAGACGCCGAAGCACAAGAGCGAACCTATGACGCTGGAACGGCTCAAAGAAAGTTTAAGCGATGCGCTCA
>JBBTGF010000381.1:0-1912 GCA_038041525.1 Elusimicrobiota bacterium
TTGGCGCGATGCTCGGGGTTGCTGACCACCATGTCCGCCGGCAAACGGTGCGTGAAAGTACCGACCTCGCGGCAGGTGCCGCAAGCGCTCGGCTGTCCGGTGAGTGAAAAAGGCGCATTACCCAGCTCACTGATCTTACCGGTCAATAGATGCAGGTTATAAACTAGATTGTTGATCCAGGTACCGCGCGTATGCTGGTTCATGCCCATGGTCCACAATGACATGACTTTGATCTTTGGATCGCCATAGACCGCGGCCAACTCTTCTAAGACCGCAGGCTCGACACCGCTGATTTTCCGGACGTATTCGGGCGTGTAGGGTTCGACGAACCTGACAAACTCCTGGAGATCCGTCGCCACGGGCTCATCCTTAAACTTGAAACCATCTTCAAGTCCGTAACCGATGTTCTCTTTACCGCGTTTGAACACGCAATGATCATTTATGAAATCCTGATCGATGCGGCCTTGTTTGAGCAGCAGCCGCGCGATGCCATTGGCGATGGCTAAGTCACTTTGCGGCGTGAACAGGACCTCTTTGACCGCCATCTGCGAGGAACGGTTCGACATGGTAGTAAGGTTATAGAGTCGCGCTTCGGGGTTCTTGAGCAGCCGGTCCGTGATGCGCGCCCACAAGATAGGGTGCATCTCGGCCATATTAGCGCCCCATAGGATGAACGCGTCGGCGTGCTCAAAATCGTCATAACTACCCATGGGTTCATCCATGCCGAAGGTGGTCATGAGACCCGTGACCGCGCTAGCCATGCAATGACGCGCATTGACTTCGATGCTGTTTGAACGCAGACCGGCTTTCCAAAGTTTAGCGGCGGCGTATCCTTCCCAAATGGTCCATTGGCCGGAACCATACATGGCCACGGATTGCGGGCCTTTGGCGGCGATGGCCTCTTTAGCTTTAAGCGCCATGAGACTCATCGCCTCATCCCAACTCGCCTCGGTCAATTCGCCATGTTTGTCATAACGGCCGTCCTTCATGCGGATCAGCGGCATCGTCAATCGGTCTGCCCCGTATTGGATAAAAGGAAGCGCGTAACCTTTTTCGCAAAGCGTACCCTGGTTGACCGGCGACTCGCTGTCACCCTTGACTGCCACCACCCGGCCCTTTTCCACGCCTACCATGACACTACAGCCGGTACCGCAGAAACGGCATGGGGCCTTATCCCAAGCAAGACCCGGCAACTGCTCTTCGGCGAGCGCCTCGAAAGGACTCAAAGCGACAAGCGTGTCACCGACTATGACCGCGGTTATAGTCATACCGCCCCACTTGACGAATTGCCGACGCGTTACTTGGCTTGCCATAGCGTTTGCACTTCTGCTTAATTAAGACTGATGGATATCTTACCCGGAGCATCCACCGTGACATTCTCGATGAATTTCACGGTCTTGAGCGTAGGGGTACAGGTCATGACGATGGAATTGACGCGATAACCGCCGCCGAAGAACCGCACGCCTTTAAGCAGGTCGCCCGGCGTCACACCGGAAGCCGTGAACACGATGTTCTTGCCCGGGGCGAGGTCTTCCGTATGATAGACCTTCTTAAAACCGCCGCTCAATCCCATCTTCTTGACCCGGTCTGCGTCGCCGGTCTTAAACGGGAAGAGTTTGGTCTGGATGCCGCCATTGATGCATTTGACCGCGGCCGCGGCCAACACGCCTTCAGGGGCCCCGCCGACGCCCATCAGAGCATGGATACCCGTGCCTTCCAGCGCCGCGGCGATACCGGCAGACAGGTCGCCGTCACTGATCAATTTAATGCGGGCTCCGGCTTTACGGATCTTGTCGATGAGTTCGCGATGACGCTCGCGATCGAGGACCACGATGACCAGATCTTCGACATCACGGTTCAAGCCCTTGGCTATGGCCTTGAGATTGTCTTCGACCGGAGCGTTGATATCGAC
>JBBTGF010000382.1:0-6510 GCA_038041525.1 Elusimicrobiota bacterium
CCCTTGAGGGAAAGGAAGAAGCGGGCGTCGTCGATCGAACTGCGCCGACGGCCCGATGGGAAGCTGCTGCTGATCAATAACGACACGGGCGACACTGCTGTCATCGATAACCCTAATCCTAGCGGCAAGATAACCGGCATGCAAGTCCAGGCCGACGGCAAGATCATCTTCGTCTTCGAAAAAGGCGATGCCGTGCGCGTCGATAATCCATTTCTAAACAAGGCGACGCCGGTCAAAGACGGCGCCAAGACCGATTCAGCCGATACTGCGGCAAAAAATGCCGGGGAACCTTTTGGCGAGAACGCACCAGGCCAAAAACCAGCCGTCAAACCTATTCCCCTGGCTGTGCAACCCAAGATCACCGATGAACGCGAACCGCTACCTTCCACTGAACCGCAAAAGGATAAAAAAGAAGGCACTGTCCCGCAGAAATCACAACCTAAAGCGGCGTCAGGCGGTGGGGATTCCAAGGAACCGAACACCTTCCAAAAAGTCATGGGCGCTGCAATGCCGATAGTCACCCTTGGCCTGCTTGTCGGCGGCATCGTCGGCGTAGTCGGCATTGGCCTAGGATTCGCCAGCGGTATGGGCATAGGCGCCGCCCTCTCGCAAGGCGCGACGTGGGGACTCTACGGCGGTATCGTCGGTCTTGGCCTAGGACTAGTGTTCCTAGGTATCGCATTCCTGAAGGGCCTGGGTGGCTGATATGAAAAAACAGATCTTGATACTATCTTCGTTCATCGCACTAGCACTTTGCGCAGCTGACGCCAAAGCGCAGAGCGCCGCTGAAAAACTCAAAACCAAAGGGAAAGTGTCTGCGCAATCCGGACCCGGCCACACTACGACCATCGCGCCAGCGGTCCCGGCAAGCGCTCCCAAGGCCTCCAGCGCCGAAGAAAAAGCCGGTGAAGCCGATGCGACCTTCCACGGTTCGGATAAATCCGATGATGACACCCCCACGATCTTGCTCGACAACAATGTCGAAGAAGCCGACCCTGGCGTCATCCGCGAGAACGAAGAGTCCTCGGTCATGTTCGGCTGGCCCGCGCCACCGAAGACCAGAGAAGAGGTCATCGCCGAACGCGAAGCTGCGCAGCCAAAACCTTTGACTAAGGAACAACAGAAACTTAAAGTGAAAGAAGAAAGGAGCAAAGCGAGATTCGCACGCTCACGGAATCTGATGTCCAACTATATCCTACCCATCCTCTCTGCGGGAGCGGGGGCCTATCTCGGACACTTGGGATTGACGGCAGCCGGCATCGGCGGCCTACTGCTCATCGGCGGCGTCTTGGCTAGTGGATTCCTCGGTTATTTAGCTTATAATTGGATGCGTGGGTCAGGTTCAGGAAACTGGGCGACCCTCGGGTTCATGGCAGGCGGAGCGATACTCGGTGGCGCATTCGCCGCGCTCGTTATCGGCTGGCCATTGTTCTCTTTCGGAGCGATCGCTCTGGCAATCGGTGGAGCCCTTTTAGGCATGACGCTAGCGCCAGCCAAAAAAGCGCCCCCGCCAAAAGGGGAATAGAACCAAGACAAGTTTGGGACATCGACAGATTCCCAAACGCGTACTCTCCCTCCCGCTCCTCGCAGTAGCTGCAAAGCTCTGCGAGGAGTTTACTTTTTGCTGCCGGGGACCCGCCTCCGGACGAGATGATTTCTGATAGAATCAATCACCATGGAGATCAAGGAGCTAGATTCGGCCCTGCAGCAGCTTGGGAGGTTTCTTTGATCTGGAAACCAAGACCAAGCGCTTAGCCGAGCTTGACGCACTGACCCACGACCCCACATTCTGGAACGACCAGAACCGTGCTAAAGAAGTCTCCAAAGAGACTGTCGATATCCGCAAGGCGATCGGCGACCATACCCTGCTCAAAAAAGAACTCGAAGACGTCAAGGTCCACTACGAACTCGCCAAAGAAGCGGATGACGCCCTCGAGCAAGCCGCAGCGCAAAAAGCCCAAACCGCCCTTGAACAAAAGATCAAAGACTGGGGGGTCAAGCTCAAACTATCGGGCGCCAACGACAAGAACAGCGCGATCATGACTATCCACGCGGGCGCCGGAGGGACGGAAGCCTGCGACTGGGCCGACATCTTGCTGCGCATGTATAAGATGTGGGCCGCAAAAAAAGGTCTCGAATTCACCATCACCTCGTCCTTGCCGGGCGAAGAGACAGGCATCAAGAACGCCTCGATCTTGATCGAGGGGGAATTCGCTTACGGTTTCCTTAAAAGCGAGACCGGGGTCCACAGGCTGGTACGCATCAGCCCGTTCGACTCAAACAAACGCCGGCACACCTCTTTCGCCAGTTGCGACGTCTTGCCCGACATCGAAAACGACGTGGATATCGTGGTCGCGGAATCCGATATCGTCATGGATACTTTCCGCGCTGGCGGCCATGGCGGCCAGAACGTCAACAAAGTCGAGACCGCAGTGCGCCTGACACATAAACCTTCAGGCATCGTGGTGGCTTGCCAGGTCAACAGGTCGCAGTTCAAAAACCGCGAGCTCGCCATGAAGATGATCAAAGCCAAGCTCTATGAGATCGAGATGGATAAGAAGCGTTCCGAGATGGAGCGCCACTATGACGAGAAAGGCGACATCGGCTGGGGACACCAGATCCGCTCTTACGTGCTGATGCCCTATCAGATGGTCAAGGACTTGCGCACCGGAGTGGAGACTTCGCAGACCGAAGAAGTGTTCAATGGCGGCATCGACCCGTTCATCGAGGGTTATCTCAATTATCTCATCGAGAAAAAACCAAAGACTCCATGGAAAAGGGCATAATGCTTATAGCTTACTGTCATTCTGAGCCCCATAGGGGCGAAGAATCAATAAAGGATATTGTTGATTGATCCTTCGCTTCGCTCAGGATGACAAGATGGGTGCTCAGGATGACAATTTGTAACACTAAAGTAATATAAATATTCAATGGATATCCTGACTCCCGATAAAGAAAAAAAGATCGCCCAACTCACCGGCGCAGGTATCGAGCTTTATCCGGCGCGCGCGCCAAGGACGCACACCGCCTCCGACGTCGCGACACTGACCGCCGGCTTGGGGATAGCGGAAAAACTGGAAGCGACTACCGTCGCCATCGCGGGACGCGTCACGCAGATACGCCTGATGGGTAAGACCTGCTTCGTCAACTTAGCCGACGGCTCGGGCAAGACGCAAGCCTACCTACGCAGTGATGAATTAGGTGAGAATTTCCAGTTGTTCAAAGATACGGTGGAGGCAGGCGACATGATCGGCGTCGGCGGCTTCCCGTTCAAGACCAAGACCGGCGAACCCACGGTACACGCAAAAAGCTGGACGATGCTTGCTAAAGCGCTGCGTCCGCCGCCGGAGAAATGGCATGGCCTTAAGGATACTGAGATACGCTACCGACAACGCTACTTGGACCTGATGAGCAACCCCGAGATCAGGACGATCTTCGAGAAGCGCACCAAGATCGTACGCGCCATCCGCGGCGTCCTCGATGAGCGCGGATTCCTGGAAGTCGAGACTCCCATATTCCATATCCAGCCCGGCGGCGCGGCGGCAAAACCATTCGTCACCCGCCATGAAGCGCTCGATACGGACTTATATCTACGCATCGCCATCGAACTGCACTTAAAGCGCCTGCTCGTCGGCGGCATGGAACGCGTCTACGAAATCAATAGATGCTTCAGGAACGAAGGCATCGACACCACGCACAACCCGGAATTCACCATGCTGGAAGCCTATCAAGCCTATGCGGATTATAACGACATGGCGGTGCTCACGGAGAATATCATCCGCGCCGCGGCCGCAGCGACGGGGACCGACCCCGCGACGCTCACCTTCGCGACGGCGAACCTTCCCGTACTCTGGCAGAAACTGACCTCGCGGCCCTTGAGCGCCATACTCAAAGACCCGTACACTTTCGATAAGGATAAACTCATCGAAACAGCTAAGGCTCTCGACGTCGGTTTCGACGCCAAAGCTCCGGCGCATAAGATATTCGACAAGATACTCGATCAGAAGCTCCTGCCCCAATTACCCGCGTTATGTTTCCTGTTCGATTATCCGACCGCAGTCAGCCCGCTGGCTAAGCACAAGCCCGGAGAGCCCGAGATCGTGGAACGCTTCGAGCTCTTCAAGAACGGCACGGAATTGGTCAACGCCTTCAGCGAGTTAAACGACCCCCGCGAGCAGCGCCCGCGCATGCAAGCGCAGGTACGCCTGAAAGAACTTGAAAAAGACGAAGAAGCGCCGCCGCTCGATGAGGACTTCCTGCAAGCCCTCGAACACGGCATGCCGCCGACCGGAGGCATGGGCCTAGGCATCGACCGGCTCTGTATGGCGCTCTTAGGCATCGATTCCATCCGCGAAGTCATCCTCTTCCCCGTACTCAAGCCCAGATGAACACGCTCTGGCTCGCCTGGAAGATCATCTTCTACAAGAACAACCCGACGCTGCAGAAGTTCTCCATCGCCGCGTCCATAGCCTCGATCGCAGTGGGCGTGGCGGGACTCCTGGTCACCCTAGGCGTGGTCAATGGCTTCCATAGCGAGATCAAATCCAGGATCCTCGGCCTCTCGCCGCATGTGTTCGTACGCTTAAGCCTGCACAAACACGAGAACCTCGCACCAGCCGCGGACTCGGTCACACGCACGCTGGCGGCGGCCGACCCGCAAGTCAAGACCGCGGCGTTCGCGGTGGGCTCCGTGATGCTACGCAGCAGCTACGCATCCAGCGGCTTGATGCTCAAAGCCGTCGACGCGCAAGCCGAAACGGGCGTGACCGGGATCAAAGGACTCATCATCAAAGGCGAATGGCTGACGCCCACGCAGCCGCATAAGGCCGACACGGCCATCGATATCGTGCTCGGCAAGGAGGCGGCGCGCGCGACGGGTGTGAGCATCGGCGACAAGGTCGCTATCATCGCCTCGGCTAACGACAGCATCGCTATGGCGATGCCCAAGATCGAGACGGGACTAGTGCGCGGCATCTTCGAGAGCGGGTATTACGAATACGATTCAGGACTCGCCTATGTGGACTTAAGCGCCATCAAGCGCATCTGGGGCAGCGATCCCACGGATGGTCAACCCTCATTCTGGATAGGAGCGCACTGCGCTAACGCCGAAGACGCTCCCGCATGGGCGACGACCTTTAGCGCGGCCTTAGACAACGAACCCCTCGTCTCTTCGGTGATGCCCTGGAGCGACTTGAACAAAAGCCTCTTCTCCGCGCTGAAATTAGAGAAGATCATGCTGGCCCTCGTCTTGTTCCTTATCATCTTCATCGCTTCCATCTCCATCATCAGCAACCTGCTCATGCTCTCGGCACAGAAGACGCAGATGATCGGCAGTCTGCGCAGCCTTGGGCTCTCACGAGCCGATGTGCGCCGACTCATGCTAAGCGTCGGTGGCTTACTGGGCGCGATGGGCATCTGCACGGGAGCCGCGTTGGCAGCCATCTGCGCTTACGTCATCAAGGATACCGGACTTATCGCGCTGCCCGCCGAACTTTACATGCTCGAACGGCTGCCTTTCGATCTGACGCTTGCAACGGCGGCCGGAGTCTTGGCTGCGGCATGGTTGGTGACCTTGGCAGCCAGCGCGTTGCCAGCGAATCAGACGAGCAAGCTTGAGATCAGCCAGATCTTGCGTTATGGATAGACCCTTATTGCGCGCTTCGCCGGAGGCTCAGCACGATGCTGCGCCAGTGGCGCTGTTGCGCGCCTCGGGCATCTATAAATCCTACACGGCTCCTGACGGCGACGCCATCGACGTGCTGCGTGGCGTCGACCTGGAATTGACCGCGGGCTCGATCGTCGCCATCATCGGTCCGAGCGGTTCGGGTAAATCGACATTACTGCACATCCTGGGCCTGATGGCCGGACCCGACAGCGGCGAGATCACCCTCGACGGCGAGACCATCAACGACATGCCGGAGGCCCGCAGAGACGACCTGCGCCGCAGGAAGATCGGTTTCCTCTTCCAGTTCAACAGCTTGATCGATGAGCTAACGGTCGAAGAGAACCTGTGTTTCGTGGAACGCATCAAATCAGGAACAAAAAGCACCTCCGTACAGGCCCGCGAGCGCCTGCACGCGCGGGCGCGATCCCTCGACATCACGGGCTGCCTCAACCTCTATCCGCGACAACTCTCCAGCGGCCAGGCGACCCGCGCCAATATCGTCAAGTGCCTATGCGGCGACCCGCGCATCATCCTGATGGACGAGCCGACGGGCAATCTCGACGCTAAAAATGCTAAACAAGTGATCATGGAGGTCAAACGCATCGTCGAGGCCGGGTCACAACGCTCTTCTGTCCTATTGGTGACCCACAACCTCGAGATAGCGGCTCAAGCAGACCGTGTCTACGCCCTCGATCAAGGCATCTTGCTCGAGAAACGGCCCATGAAAGGGGGATGACGCCATGAAGATATTCATCGATGGAAGATGGTTCGACAAAGACGATGCCAAGATATCGGTCTTCGACCACGGCCTTCTCTACGGCGACGGCATCTTCGAGGGGATCCGC
>JBBTGF010000383.1:0-9773 GCA_038041525.1 Elusimicrobiota bacterium
CTGCACAAACTCGGCCGGATCGACGAATGTCGCGCGGTATCGGTCACCGGCATCTGCGGTCCGGCGGGAGGTTCCACCTTCAAGCCCGTGGGTCTGGCGTATTTCGGTCTGGCACGCAAAGGGGCCGAGGTGCATGCGGTGCGCCGCATCTTCTCCGGTGACAGGGTCATGGTCAAGGAGCGCATGGCGCTCTTTGCGCTCGATTTGTTGCGCTGCCGATTGTTGCGTCATTGATGCAGTTGACGGGATGCGATATTTTTGTGAGATAATATCTTACCCCCCGATTTAAGCTATCGAGGTGATCTATGGCTGGAACTCTTGAAGTAGTCACGGGCAGCATGTTCTCGGGCAAGACCAGTGAGCTCATCCGCCGTTTGCGCTTGTGCATGCTGGCTAAAAAGAAAGTACAGATCTTCAAATCATACAGGGATAACCGTTACAAGGACGAGGCGCTGGTGAGCCATGATGGTTTCGAGCTGCCCGGTTTTGCTGTGCGCAACAGCGCCGATATCCTAAGATCACTCGACGCCGGGACCAAGGTCGTGGGTATCGATGAGGCGCAGTTCTTCGACTTAAGCCTGGTGTCGGTCTGCGAATCATTGGCTAACCGTGGATTACGCGTCATCGTGGCGGGTCTTGACCTTGACTACCGCGGTGAACCCTTCGAGATCATGACCCATCTGTTGGCGCGTGCCGAGAAAGTCACCAAGAACTTGGCGATCTGCAGTGTCTGTGGCGAGGACGCGCATTATTCGCAACTGCTGAAAGCCGACAGCGCCGAGAGGATCATCGTCGCGGCGGCCGATCGTTATGAGGCGCGTTGCCGAGAATGTTTCAAATCACCCGATAGCGCCGCGTCGCCTGCCAGGGAAGCGATCCTTGGCAACTAGCGGTAGGTTCATTCGCTAGCGTTGGGGTCTCGGGTCCAGACCGGTTCCACCGCATCCGCGTTCTTGAAGCTGATCACCGGGATATCCGCTGTAGATGAAGTCACACTCTTGATGAAGATCTCCCACTTACCGTTGCGTCTTGAAGTGAACGCCAGGAAGCGCCCGTCGGGGGAGAAGCTGGGGTCTTCGTTGCCGCCATCACCGGTGAGTTTCACGAAGCGGATTGCGAAAGGGTCAGTGACGTTGATATCGAAGAGCTGTTCGCGTTTATATTTGGCGCTGAAGGCCAGTGCGCTGCCTGTGCCCGACCAGTCTGCATTATCAGCCCAGAAGAATCCATAGGTCAAGCGTCGTACGTTCGATCCGTCCCGGCTCATCACGAAGATCTGCGGATTGCCACTCCTGTCAGTAGTGAAGGCGACTTCCTCTGCGTTGGGTGAGAAGACTGGGCTCGTGTCGATGCCGGAATCCCGGGTCAACTGCTTATTGATCGCGCCGCTCATCGTGAGCATGTACAGGTTCGGGTCTTTGCCCCGTGAAAGAGTGGCCACCACCCCTTCGGTCCTGGGGTCGAATGCCGCGCTGGTATTGAGACCCTGTTGAGCTGACAGGACTTTGAAACTTTTCTTAAGTACATCGTAGAGGTAGAGGTCGGGGTTGCCGTCTTTGTAGGAGGTGAAGGCGATCTTCGTTCCGGCTTGGTCGGCAGCCGGCGCTAATGAGAGGGTCTTCCAGTCGGTGAGTTGCACGGCGTTCTTGCCGTCCCAGTCCGCGATCCAGATCTCCTTACGGTTCTTCTGTTTGAGGGCGAAGACGATCTTAGAGAGGAAGAAACCCTCTTCGCCGGTCAAGGTCTTTAAAGTGAAGGTGGCGATGCGGTGACCGAGGCGGTGGGTATCGCCGGAGGTGTCACTTAAGTTCTTGCTGGCAAGTACGTCGGAACCCGTCAGGATGCGTAAAGATACGAGGGTGCCTTTCGAACTTTTCAGGGTCTTTAAGTCGAGTATCGGTCCCTGGAAATACTTCACCTCGGCGGTAGCGACATCGCTGATAGCAAACGACCCGATGACGGAGAGGTCCCAGCGCGCCGTGTCGAGGATCTTTTGCGCTTCCGGGGAGGCATCAGGGTCGTCGATGATACCGAGCTGGATCTTTTCTTCTTTTTGTTCGCCGAAGATCTTTTGCAGCCCGAGTTTGACTTCAGGCGCTTGCGCGTGGACGCTGGTGATATCGATGATGTGGAGGATGGCTAAGAGAGCGGCTAGCCCAGACACCTAGTGTTTACCCGAAGGGAAACGTTTGAGGACTTCCTTGGCTTCCATGGCTTCCTTGCTTTGTGGATGGGTCATGACCAGGTATTCGAGCATGCCTTCGGCCTCTTCAGTCTTATTCTCAGCCAGGAAGATCTTGGCTTTTTCAAGCATCGCGGCGCGGACTACCGGACTCTTGGGAAATTTAACGAGGAGGTCTTCGAAATGTTTCTTGGCAGCCGAGGAGTCGCCTTTCTGTTTCTGGGTCAGTCCGCGGTAATACAGGCTCTTGTCTGCGACGCTGCCCTCCGGATACAAGGAGAGATAGTTCGCAAAACCGGCGTCCGCCGTGTCCCATTTTTTCGACAGGAAATCTTTGTAGGCGTCTTCAAAGAGCGTCAACGGCGAAGGTTTCGCCGCCGGCGTGTCGTCAGCGTCATCGGCTGACGCGCCGGGAGCCTTGAGCGGCGATTTGGGCTTTACCGCCGTCGCAGGGGACGCCTTTTTGGACACCGTCGGGCTTTTCCGTGTTTTGGCGAATTCTTCCGACAGGTTGTCCTGCATCGTGGCTAGATTGTCGTCGAGTTCCTGCGTGGACTTAGCGAAGCTCGCCTGCAGCGTCGCCATACGTGATTGCAAGTCATCGAAGCGCCCGGCGAAGTTCGATAGCAGGTTCTGGGTGTCGTTTAAGTTCGAGTTGAGGCTTTCTACGGGTTTCTGGATCTCGTCAAGCTTGGAGGAAAGGGCCGCTTGCTTTGTCTCCAAGGCGGTGAGGTTCTCTTGGAGCTTGATGACCTGGTGTTCCAGGCCGGCGACATCTTCCCTGGTCGCAACGCAGCCGGTCAGTGTCAGGGCTGTCAGCGCCGACGCGATAAAGCTTCTGTTCAATGGTTATTTGCTGCCGTTGGCCGTGGTCTTGGCTTTCGGCTGCTCTTCTTTGACGCGGGATTTGAATTCGACGCGCCTGTCCTTGGCCCAGCATGCTTCATCAGGGGTCGAGCAAGTGGATTTTTCTTCTCCCCAGCTTAAAGTGGCCATGCGTTTTCCCGAGACGCCTAGGCTTTTAAGATAGCTGCGTACAGCGGCTGAACGGCGTTGGCCAAGGGCGAGGTTATAGGCTGTCGTGCCACGCTCGTCGCAGTGGCCGTCTAAGCGGACCTCCAGAGCGGGATGGGCTTGCAGGAACTGCGCGTTGGCTTCGATGGCGGTGCGCGTGTCATCGCGTAACGATGAGCTGTCTAAGTCGAAATAGACGACCTGTAGGCCGCTTAAGTCGCTGAAGTCTTTCCCGCGCAAGGACGCTTCGACGTCTTCTTGTTCCGGCGTTGCCGCCAGTTCAGGAGTCACGTCGGAAGCCTTTTTAACCGTCGCTTTTTTGGCGCAGGAGATGAATGTCGCCGTTAAGAGCACCGTCAATGAAAAAGTGAAGAGATCTTTGATCGATCGCATATACTGCCCCCTTATCTGATTTTCTCGATAAATGGTAGCAAAATTTTCAGAGCCCTGGTCCTGTGGCTTAGGAGAGTCTTACGCTGCGAGGGGGCTTGCGCCAAGGTCAAGCCGAGTTCGGGACAGTAGAAGACCGGGTCGTAACCGAACCCGTGGGAGCCTTCGGGGGCCAGGGTGATCTCGCCTTCCAGCCTGCCGCAAGAGAGAGTCAGGCTCCCGTCCGGCAATGCCAGGGCGCAGACGGTCAGGAAATAGGCGCCGCGGCGTCCCGGAGCGAAGGCGCGCATATCGAGCAGGAGTTTATCGATGTTATCTTTGAAACTGCAGTTGTCGCCTGCGTAGCGCGAGGAGACGACGCCGGGTGCTCCGTCTAGCGCAGGGACGAACAAACCCGTGTCTTCTGCGAGCACCGCTTCGCCGTCCTTGGCGTAGTCTTTCGCTGATCGGGCTTTGAGGATGGCGTTGTCCATCAGCGATACTGTGCCTTCTTCGACGGACCAGGCCGGGTCGATGGGTTTCCAAGGCGTTTGGCCTAAGATCGCCGCGAGTTCGGCGACTTTATGTTTGTTGCCGGTAGCCAGGATGAGCACGGGCAGATTATAGGAGATGGTGCTTAGGACTAGAAACGATTCTTGATCTTGAGTTTGCCACGTAGGAAGTCGACTAAAGACGTCTGCGATGCCAAAGAACCCGAGAAGAGACACAATGCCGGGACCTTCGCGGGCAGGCCCATGAGGTGGTAGGGGTCGCCGAAGGAGATGATCAGAAACGGCGAGCGGGAGTTCGCTTGTACCGCTTTCTCGATAAAACGCTCATCTTTCGCGCTAAAACCGATCTTGCCGGAGAACGCGCGTGGTTTATGATAGGAGACGATCACTGATAAGTCCGGGTCAGCGCTCATTTTCCTGCCGAAGGGGATCAGATCCAAACCCGCTCCGGAGAGCAGGTGACGCAGGAACGAGCCGCCGCCTTGATCGTGCATCAGACTTGTCATCTCCAATGCGCGGCGCTTGGCGCCCGCGGAGAGTCTGCGTTCTTGCGGGACGGCCAATATGGCGGTAAGGTCCTGGACATGCGGTTTCTCATCGACGAGTTCATGATAAAGGATCTTAGCTGTCTTGATCTTGGGCTCCATCGGTTTGCTCACCCATGCCGCGCATTCTTTGGCCAGGCGCAAGGCAGAGTCGAAATGAGCGCTTTCCATCTCCTTGAATTTCTGTTGGTCGAAGGCGGCCAGGGGCCGGACTTTCTTTCTGGCCGCCAGGACGCGCTTTGCCGACGCTTCGAGGGATCTGACGTCGGTCTCTTTGGCATGCAAGAGCGTCTTGAGCGTCTTGATCGCGGACCAGGGGTCCTTCGGATATAAGAGTATATCGGCGCCGGCCGTCACCGCGCGCTTGACGGTCTCATCTTCGCTGAAGTGTTTGAGCATCGCACCCATCATCAATGCGTCGGTGATGATGAGGCCATCGAAGGCAAGAGCTTTGCGCAGCGTCTCATGCGTCCAAAAGCGTGAGAGCGTCGCCGGCGCCTTATCCGCGGTCTCAAGCACCAGGTGTCCGGTCATCACGGCTTCGGCAGCATGGCAGAGTCTTTTATAAGGGAGTATGTCTTCGGCCATGACTTTTTTAAGCGGCCGCAGGAGGTGCGCAAGGTCTAAGTGCGAATCGGGCTTGGTGTCGCCGTGACCGGGGAAATGCTTCAGGCACACGGCTACGTCGCGGCTGTGGATGCCATCGATGAAGGCTTTGGCCATTGACGTGACTTGTTCGGCCTTGGCGCCGAAGGAACGGATGCTCACGATGGGGTTGTCCGCGCGTAGCGAAAGGTCGACGACCGGGGCCAGCACCATACTGATGCCCAGGCAACGCGCTTGCTCCGCCGTGATCTCGCCTTTCAGGCGCGCCAGATCGGTATCGGCGCTCACACCGATACCAAGGTTTGACACCAGTTCCACCGCGTCGCTGACCTGCGAGCCCGCGCCGTTCTCGAAGTCCGCGGCGAAGAGCAGCGGACGCGCGGCGACCTTGTTCAAACGGATGATGAAATTAGCGGTCTCCATGGCCGTGCCGCCATAAAGACAGAAGCCCGCTACTCCCGCTTTAACCAGGCGCTCGGCTTCGCTGGGATCATGCACGCCGAAGCGGAATCCAGGCATGATCAAGCTTGCGGGTTCGAACATCGGAGCCATTATTGGGTCACCAAAAAATCCTCACTCCAAGTGTGCCTGATGGCGCGCGGATATGCAATGCACAAAATTAGAAATCGATTTTCCGTCATTGCCGCGACTGCCGGGGACCCGCCGCTGGCGGGTCGAGCGTACTCTGTAGCTCTGCGAAAGAGTAAAGCGGCAATCCAGACCAAGCCGTCGACAGGAAAACAAAGTACTGGATTCCGGCTTTCGCCGGAATGACGGATCTCTAATCGAGGATGACGCGGCCGCTATTGCCGCTATCGATGATGTGGGTCCCGAGCTTTTGTGATAAGGCGGCTATCTTCTCGATCAGGAGTTGCGCCTGGCGGCTCCTCATCGGTCTGGGTTGCAGCTCGACTGCGTAGTTGTCGACGTTGATGGGGAAGAATTCGGCTGACACGGCGCGGCGTCCGTCGAAGCTGACGCGCGCGATAGCGCTGTCTTTGACTTTGTCCGACCAAGAAGAGAAGATGAAGTTGCCGAGACTGTAGAAGATGGGACGTTGTTTGTAGATTTCGACGCCTTGGAGCACATGCGGATGATGGCCGACGATCAAGTCGGCTCCCGCGTCGATAGCGGAATGCGCCAGGGTGCGTTGATACGGCTTGGGTTCTTCCATGAGTTCCGCGCCCCAATGGAAAGCCACGATGACGAGCCCGGCGCGCAGGCGAGCGGCGGCCACGTCTTCGATGACGTGCGCTTCGTGTCCGAACGCGGTCCCGGCACGCTCATGGTTTGCGTAGAATTCCTTCGGGAATGTCAGTGAATAGGACAGCAACGCCACGGTAGTCCCTTTGACTTCGAGCCAAGCTGCTTGACGGGCTTTGTTTATATCCGCGCCCGCGCCGCTAAAACCGACGCCTGCGGCTGTTAGCGCTTCGAGCGTGTCGGCGAGGCCCGTAGGACCTTGGTCCATAGCGTGATTGTTGGCTAAAGCCACGGCATGGATGCCCGCGGCCTTGAGTGCTGCAGCTACGGGAGGCTCCATACGCAGGAGATATTTCTTCTCCACATAAGGAGTCGCGTGTGCGGTGATGGGGCCTTCGAGATTGCCGATGTTCAAGTCGCCCTCATCCATGATCCTGGCGATACCTTTGAATGGGTAAGCGTAGCCTTTGGAGTCCAAGAGTCTTTGGCCGCTGCCGCCTAGATAGATATCGCCTACGGCTTGTACCACGAGCGTCGTTGCCGCGTCGCGTCGCGCGTCGGTAGCATCGGTATGCGCGCTGATGCGCAGAGGTTCTTGCAACGCGGTGGCCGGGACATCATGTCTGGCTGCGCAACCGACAGCGACGAGCCAGGCGGGAAACAGGCGTAAGATGCGTCTCATACTACGCCATCAAGCTGCTTGAGATAGTCGGCGAGTTTCGCCCGTTTCTTTTCGAGGCCGGCTAAACGATCGATTTCCTTTTGCAGGATATCCTTGGGCGCGCGCTCGGTGAAAGCAGTGTTGGCTAAGTTCATCTGGATGCGGCCGATGGCTCCCGCTGTCGATGTGAGTTCGAGCGAGAGTTTTTGCTTTTCCTTGCTTAAGTCGCGGCCGCTGTCGATCAAGAGCGCCACTTCGGCCTTGCCGCTTAATACCGGCCTGCGGATGGCGAGGCCGTAGACGCCGTCAGTGACGATCTTGCAATGCGTGAGACCTTCGATGAGGTAAGCATCCTTCATGGTGCCGTCGTCGATCCCCGATAAGCTTACGTTGCAGGTATCCTTGGGAGCGAAGCCTAAGTCGTTACGCAGAGTCCTGATCTCGGTGACGATGCCGCAGAACGTCGCCCACCAGGCCGCCGCGGTCTCTTGTTGCGCGGTGCTGACTCCCAGAGGTTCGGGCCAGGCGCAGGCCGCGAGCGGTCTGTCCGCGTGGAACAGGGACTTCAAGTTCTCGTAGATCTCATGCGTCACGAAAGGCACGGCCGGTTGCAGGAGTTTAAGATAGCGTTCCAATAACGCCGTGAGATTACCCAATACCGCGTCGCGGGGTCCTTGCGCGAGCCGCAACTTGGCGATCTCAAGGTACCAGTCACAGAAATCACCCCAAAAGCTGTCATAGAGCCGTCGCAAGGCGTTGGCGCTTTCAAGTTCCCGCATCTGCTCGTCCATGTAGGCGATGGTCGCGTTGATGCTTGAGGCGATCCAAAAATCGCTGGGATGGGTCAGCGAACTTCTCGGGGTGGAACCTGCTTTTTCACACTCCAATTTGATGAAGCGTGAGGCGTTCCAGACCTTGGTGACGAAATTCTTGGCTCCGGTGAACGCGTCGGGACTGGCGATCATGTCGCGGCCCGGGTGCGCGCCTTGCAGCATGGCGAAACGCAATACGTCGGTGCCCATCTCTTTCTGGATACCTCTGGGGTCGACGACGTTGCCTAGAGATTTTGACATCTTGCGGCCCTTGTTGTCGCGGATGAGGCCGTGGAGGTAGACGTTCTTGAAGGGGACCTTGCCGGTGAAATGCAGGCCGAACATCACCATCCTGGCTACCCAAAGATAGAGGATGTCATAACCAGTGACCATCAGCGAGGTCGGGTAAAAGCGTTCGAAATCAACTGTTTTTGCTGGCCACCCAAAGACGCTCATGGGCCAGAGGCCAGAGGAGAACCAGGTGTCTAGGACATCGGTATCTTGGACAAAATCACCCGATTTCCCGCAAGTTGGACAAGATATTGGTTTTTTTTGTGAACAGATAGGTGGGCATCCGGTTATCGTGTCGTTGATCCGGCTTGGCGCATCCGGTGGGGTGCTAGTCATGCCAGGGCAATACCATATTGGTATACGGTGTCCCCAGATAATTTGTCTGGAAAGGCACCAATCCTTGAGTCCTGAAAGCCACTTGTAATAAATTTGACCCCAATTTTCTGGATAGAATCTAGGTTCTCCTCGTTCGAAGGCTTTGAGCGCCGCGTCACGCAGTGGGGCTATTCTTAAAAACCATTGATTTGATACGAGCGGCTCGACGATGTTTGAGCAACGGTAGCAAACGCCAACGCTATTCTTATGCTTTTCTTCCTTTATTAAGAGTCCTTGAGCCTCGAGATCTTTAACAACCTGGGTGCGTGCCAGGCTAGTTGTTGCATCGAAGTATCTATTTGGAACCTGATCCGTCATTCGCCCATTCTCGCCGATCACCTGATAAAGAGGAAGGTCATGGTCCTGTCCGATAGCCCAGTCTAACTGGTCATGTGCTGGAGTGACTTTGACCGCTCCTGTGCCGAATTCTTTATCTACCCGGTAGTCTGCGATAATCGGTATCTCTCTGCCTACCAAAGGAAGGGTCACCTTCTTCCCAATCAGATTTTTATAGCGGTCATCTTCCGGATGCACGGCCACGGCTGAGTCGCCCAGCATGGTTTCTGGTCGTGTGGTGGCTACAATAATAGAATCTCCGCCGATTATTGGGTAGCTTATATGCCAGAGTGACCCTGTTTTTTCTTCCCATTCGAGTTCCAGGTCTGATAAAGCCGAACCGCAGCGGGTGCACCAGGTGATGATGCGGGGCCCTTTATAGATGAGTCCTTCCTTATATAAGGAAGAGAAGGCCTCGAAAACTGCGCTCGAACACATCTCATCCATGGTGAAGCGGGTACGCGTGAAGTCGAACAGGCAGCCAAGGCCGACGAGTTGGTTTAAGATGTCGCTTTTCGTGGTTTGGGCCCAATCTTTGAGGATGACCTCGAATTCCTGTCGGCTCAAGGAGTTGCGGTCGATACCCTTGGTTTTCAGGTTTTTTTCAACCACGAATTGGGTGGCGATGCCGGCGTGATCGGTGCCGGGTACGCGTAAAGTATGTTTTCCGGTCATCAGGGCGTGGCGCACGAAGTAATCAGGCAGTACGTTGTCGAGCGCGTGGCCCATGTGCAGGCTGCCGGTGATGTTGGGCGGTGGGATGACCATGCTGAAAACGGGACTTTTATCAGAATCGGCCGCAGGCGGAGTCCCGGTTTGGCTGGTTTCCCAGATTTTGAGCCATTTAGGCTCCGATGCGGTGAAGTC
>JBBTGF010000384.1:0-3080 GCA_038041525.1 Elusimicrobiota bacterium
TGATGACCACGCACCTGATGGAAGATGCGGATAAATGCGACCGCTTGGCCATCATGGACCACGGCCGTCTGGTAGCTCAAGGTAGCCCGCAAGAACTCAAAGACGCTGTCGGCGCTGACATCATCAGCATCAAGACCGAAGCGCCGCAAGTCATGGCGCGAGAGATCGCGGATACTTTCGGCGGTAAAGTATCGGTCGTCGACGGCTTGATCCGCATGGAACAGAAAGGCGCTCACGAACTCATCCCAAGATTAGCCGAACGCTTCGGTGAACGTCTGCGCTCACTGACATTGTCCAAACCCAGTTTAGAAGACGTCTTTATCCGGTATACGGGCCGCGGCCTGGAAGGCAAGACGCATGGATAGATTCCTAATGGCAACCGCGTCACTATGGAAACGTGAGATGGTGCGCTTCCTGCGCGACCGGGGTCGCGTCATCGGCTCGGTGGTCCCGCCACTGATCTTCTGGCTGCTAGCGGGCTCGGGGCTGGCGCGCTCATTCGAAGCCTATCGGCATTTCTTTCCGGGAACGCTATCTTTGATCATCCTGTTCACTGCGGTCTTCTCCACCATCTCTATCATCGAGGACCGTAAAGAAGGCTTCCTGCAATCGGTCCTGGTCTCACCAGCGCCACGCTCCAGTATCGTCATGGGAAAGATCCTGGGCTCGGCCTGCCTGGCCGTACTTGAAGCCACGTTATTCCTGGCGCTCTTCCCCTTGGCCATAGGTTCAGCATCCATCGCGCAATACGCTCTGACTATCCTCGCTATGTTTCTGATGGCGCTAGGCCTCTCCGGCATGGGTTTTATCATGGCTTGGAAGCTCGACTCGACCCAAGGGTTCCACTCGGTGATGAACATGCTCCTCTTACCCATGTGGATACTCTCGGGAGCCATGTTCTCGCAAGACACGGCCGCCAAGTGGCTCGCCAAGATCATGGCCGTCAATCCGCTCACTTATGGAGTAACTGCCATCGACTTGTCTTTAGGCACAGCGGTCACTGCAGCAAGCTTGCCTTCCCTGGGCGTATGTTTCGCGATCCTCTCGGCTTTCAGTATCATCATATTCTGGATTTCGCTGACTTTGGCAAAACGATGACGGCTACCAACAAAGACCTTCTGGGCGTGACCCGCAAAGATAGCATCACCATCCTCACACTCGAGCGCCAGCCTTCCAACAATCTCAATCTGGCGCTCTTCAAAGCGTTACGCGCAGCCGTGACGGAATGCGCTGCCGACAAAAACTGCCACGCCCTGCTCATCACCAGTTCCATCCCCAAATATTTTTCAGCAGGCGTCGACCTGGAGGAATATTTCAGCCTACCCGAAGGCTCACGCAAGGAACTCTTCCTCAACCTTTTCCGTCTTTATCAGGAACTCTCGATGCTGCCTAAGCCCACGGTGGCTGCCATCGGCGGTTACGCGCTTCTAGGCGGCTGGATAGTATCCATGGCTTGCGATTTCCGTTTCATGGCGCAAGAGACCGGCAAACTCGCTTTAAGCGAGATCCGTTTAGGCATCAGCCCAACGGATATCCTCATCCGCACCTTGGCCAACATGGCTGGTAATCAAACCGTGGTCAAAGAAATGATCCTTTTAGGTAAGACCGTCCGCGCCGAGGAGGCTCTCCAAGCGGGTCTGATCGACGGCATATTCCCGCAAATCAAGCTCTTCGAAGAATCCCTAGCCTACGCAAAACGTTTATCCGAGATGGCGCCCACGGCCTACGCCTCCATTAAAAAAAGTTACCGGGAACGCTTGGGCGGTTGTCTGGATGAAAAAACCTTCACCAAAACCGTGACCGATGTGGCCGCGATGCTAGAAAGCGCCGAAGCCAAAGAAGGCTTAAGCGCGATGCGTCAAAAGCGGCGCCCTGTGTTCAAGCGCACCTGATCGCTCGTCATCCCAAGCGAAAAATCACTCTGTCATTCTGAGTGCCTGCAATCCTCCCATCTGTCATCCTGAGCGAAGCGAAGGATCTATCGGGGCATCTAAGAGATTCTTCGCTGACGCTCAGAATGACAAAAAATCCTATTTCTTCGCCGTTGCGGCCCAGTCGATGATGGCCGCTTCCCATTTGCCATCGACCAAACCCGCCCCATGCGCGCCTGATTCTTTGACAAAGACCTTGGCCGCGGGCTTGATCTTGGCAAGCGCCATCACGCTCTGGTGAGAATAAGCGTCGCCCTTGCCCACGACCATGGCCACAGGCCCCTGATAAACTCGCATCGCCTGTTCGGCAGCGAGTCCACCTGTATATTGCAGACCGGGCGAGAACAGCACGGCCGGGTTGATCGACGCCTTGCTACGCGCTAAATGGTTGATGACGATATTGGCCCCGATAGAAGCGCCACAGAAAACGATATCTGCGACCGCCACGCCGCGCGCGCCCAGGAAGGTCACGGCCAGACCCACGTCATCGATCATCTTGAACCACTGCGACCCCGGGCCGCCCGTCTTGAAATACTGATAATCCCAAGTGCGGCCATCCGCAGCTTTGACGCTCTCGCTGTGGCCGCGCAGGTCGAGCGCCAGATATCCCATGCCGCGCTTTTTGAGTTCCTTAGCAAACGGCCGCCATTCTCCCTTGTCCGAACCCAATCCATGCAGTAATATCCATGTGCGTTTGCCTGCCTCGGGCTTTGCAAAGACCGCGCTCAACACGACCCCGTCCGTGCCGGTGAATGAGACTTTCTTACCCCAATCCTCCGCCGCAAAAAGATTCAAACACGACAACAATATGACTGCCGTAAATCTCATCATTGCCTCCGTGAAGTCAAGCGTATGTTCTTAATGGCGCACCCGGTCCAAAACAGCCCTTCGGGCGCGTCCCCATCGCCGATGCGCCGAGCCAACTTGAGCAAGTCATCGACAGTATCGACGTCGTCATAACTAGGCAAGACTGCGGTCTTGAACTTGCTCGTATCCGCAATCGCCTTGGTCTTTTCCAGGACCTTCGGTGTCGACCAATCCTTATGCTCGAAAAGCTTCGGCAGATGCCTATTAGTGCCCACCAGATAATACCCGCCATCACCCGCCGGACCAAGTACCACATCATGAGTCTTGAGCTCTACGAACGCA
>JBBTGF010000385.1:0-1026 GCA_038041525.1 Elusimicrobiota bacterium
CCGGTCCCAGCCGCGAATCGCCCCGGCCGGCAGGCACAACGACGGAAGAACACATCAAAGAACTCTCCGGCATGCTCGAGAAAGGCGACATCCTCATCGAAGGCGGTAACACGAATTTCAAAGACGACCTGCGCCGCAGCGCGGAACTCAAACCCAAAGGCATCCATTATATGGACGCGGGCGTCTCCGGCGGCGTCTGGGGACTCAAAATCGGTTACTGCACCATGGTCGGCGGCGAAACAACGGACTTCAAACATATCGAACCAGTCTTAAAGACCCTCTGCCCCGAGAATGGCTACCTGCACTGCGGACCGGTGGGTGCGGGACATTTCGTCAAGATGGTGCATAACGGCATCGAGTACGGCATGATGGAAGCCTATGGCGAGGGTTTCGAGCTATTGCAAGCTTCTCAATACGGCAAGAATTTCAACATGCACAGGATCGCCCAGCTTTGGAACCAAGGCAGCGTAGTGCGCTCCTGGCTGTTGGAACTGCTGGAAGACGCGTTCAAAAAAGATCCCACGCTTGAGAAGGTCGCCGGCTACGTGGAAGATTCCGGTGAAGGACGCTGGACAGTGCAGCAGGCCATCGACTCGGGTGTCTCCACCCCGGTCA
This sequence comes from Elusimicrobiota bacterium, assembly GCA_038041525.1. Lineage (GTDB taxonomy): Bacteria > Elusimicrobiota > Elusimicrobia > JACQPE01 > JACQPE01 > JBBTGF01. The sequence goes on from JBBTGF010000385.1 coordinate 616, forward strand.
TCGCCGCGTCACTCTTCAAACGTTTCCAATCACGCCAGCAAGACGTGTTCTCCGATAAGGTATTGGCGGCCTTGCGTGCCGAGTTCGGCGGTCATGCCGTTGCGGAATCGGCGGCAGCGGCCAGAAAACACGGCGCGGGCGCCGGCAGCGTCGAAGCGGCCACCGCGGACAAAAGGTTCCGGGCCCCGGAGGCGCGCGGCAACAAACCCGCGAGCAAGGCATGAACGTGAAAACCGAGGTCAAGGCCACGCTCAAGACCGCACGGGACAACAAGACGGATTCTTGCGCGCTCGTCATCTTCGGCGCGTCAGGCGACCTCACCCATAGGAAGCTCATACCAGCGCTCTTTAGTCTCTACCTCAAGAAGCAACTGCCTAAGAACGCGTACATCTTGGGCTTTGGACGCACCAA
>JBBTGF010000386.1:0-2215 GCA_038041525.1 Elusimicrobiota bacterium
ACCCTGACCTTGCAGACCCGCGAACAACACATCCGCCGCGAAAAAGCGACTTCCAACATCTGCACCAATCAGACCTTGTGCGCCATCGCTAACACCGTCTATTTGAGCCTGCTCGGCCCTCAAGGTTTGAAAGAAGCCGCGGAACTCTCCTTCTCCAAGGCGCATGAACTCTGGGCTGAACTCAAACGCCAGCATGCCGACACACCGGTCTTCGACCACGAAGAATTCTTCCAGGAATTCGCCTGGAAGACGGCATTGCCCCGGGAACACCTGGAAGCGGCAAGTCAACAGGCGCACATATTGGCAGGGTATCCTTTAGAGACCGACTTCCCTGAACTCTCCGGCGCAATCCTCACCGCGACCACGGAAAAGACCAGAACCTACGACATGCAAGCGCTCGTGGCTATGCTGCGGCAAACTCCGGCGCCGACCGGCGTCAAGGCAGCGAGGTAAACCATGGAACCGACACTTTTCACCACCAGTAAGCCAGGGGCCCGGGCTGCCTGGTTCCCCAAAAGCAAGATCCATCCGTCGCAAAAGCTGCGGCAAGCGCTCTTAAGACAAAAAGCGCCCCGCCTGCCGGAAGTCGAAGAGCTCGACACCGTGCGACATTTCACGCGCTTGAGCCAACTCAACTTCTCGGTGGACACGAACTTCTATCCCCTGGGCTCCTGCACCATGAAATACAACCCCAAAGCGTGTTTCCGTTTTGCCCAGCATGCAAAATTCTCCAATACCCACCCTCTGGCTCCGGCCTCAAACAACCAAGGACTCTTGGCCATCCTCAAAGGACTCGAAGACGCCTTGCTTGAGATCACCGGCATGGACGCGCTGACGCTGGCACCCGCAGCCGGCGCCCACGCCGAATTGACAGGCATCCTCACCACCCGCGCTTATTTTGAAGACTTAAAGAAAACCGGACGCAATAAGATCATTATCCCGGATTCAGCGCACGGCACTAATCCCGCCAGCGCCGCCTTGGGCGGTTATAAGATTGTCACCATACGTTCCAATCAACGCGGCCGCGTCAGTCTTGACGAACTCAAACGCGTCTTGGATGACAAGACCGCGCTCCTGATGATGACCGTACCCAACACTTTGGGCCTCTTTGAAGACGAGATCCTAGAAGTCGCCCGCTTGGTGCACAACGCCGGAGCCTTGATGTACTTTGACGGCGCCAACATGAATGCGCTGATGGGCGTGGTCAAACCCGGCGATCTAGGTTGCGACATGATGCACTTGAACCTGCATAAGACCTTCTCCGTCCCGCACGGCGGCGGGGGTCCGGGGGCGGGCGTTTTCCTGGTTAAAAAACATCTTGAAGCGTACCTGCCGATGCCGCGCATCATTAAGACGCAGGACAGCTACCAGCTCCAAGAGCGCGCGCCAAAATCTATCGGCCGCATCCGCGCTTTCTTCGGCTCCGTGGGTAACCTGCTCTGGGCGGCAGGCTACATCGGACTACTCGGCAAGGAAGGCCTGACCCAGGCCAGCCGCCGCGCGGTCATCAACGCCAATTACCTACGCAAGACCTTGAGCGAAGCCGGGCTCAAACCCCATATCGATGAACCGTGCATGCACGAATGCGTCTTTACGCTGGACCCCAAAGCCTTCAATGGGGTACGCACCACCGACATCGCCAAACGGCTCTTAGACCACGGCTTCCACGCACCGACCATCTATTTCCCCCTCATCGTGCCGGAAGCCATCATGGTGGAACCAACGGAGACGGAAAGTCAAGAAACGCTCGACGCCTTCACGCGCACGGTAGGGGATATCCTCAAAGAAGCGCTCCGCGACCCTGACAAAGTCAAGAATGCGCCGCACACGCTGCCCGTGACCCGTTTAGACGAAGTCACCGCGGCAAGGAAACCGGTCCTCAAAGAACCGCTCAATCAATAAAAAAGAGGTGAATGACAATGGTTGCTTTCGTGCTCATCAAACTAGCAGCGGGGCTTGAACAGAAAGTCCTCACCCAGATCCGCCAAGTCAAAGGCATCAAAGACGTCTATCTGACTTTCGGGGGCTGGGACGCGATCCTGACTGCGGAATCCGACACCTTGGATAAACTCTCGGGCCTGGTGGTACGCGAAGTGCGCGCCATCCACGGCGTCCAACACACCGAGACTTTGGTCACCACTAACGTCTGAACGCTGATTTTAGCGTGCGCGCAGTTCCGTGAAGGCTGCTGGCGCGCGGCGAGCGTTCCTCTTGG
>JBBTGF010000387.1:0-1594 GCA_038041525.1 Elusimicrobiota bacterium
TTCGCGCCAAATCACGGCGGTTAGATGGTACTGTTTCATATCTGTAATTATACCAGCCGGATGATTCAGATGCCAGCTTGCAAGACCGTCGCGCCCTGGGGGGCATCATCCAATCTCTTAAAAGTGAGGACGAAAAGTGTCCGTATAATCTTTGCATTGGGCTTTAGGGCAGCATTTTAGGGCCAAAGTCCTAGGACCTCGGTCCCTGTTATATAGGTCTAATGGCCCTGGGAGCGCTGATCAGCCTGCCATAAACTGTCATAGCCATATGGCAAAGAAACTCGCCAGCATCATCTTGTCGTTGCTTATCTTGTTTAAGAGCATCCCGTTGCATGCCGCGGTCAGGAGCAACGTATATCAAGCCGGTAACGGGGAGAAAGCCATAGGCATCGCCGAAGAATTCTTCGACGGAGCAAGTTTAAACCCCACAGCTGACGTTCATACAGGTCCCAAACCTCTTGATGTCCGTAAACAATTACAGAATAAGACCGTTATCGCGGGAGATGCCTTTGGACAACACCCCGATGGGGACCCTAGAGCCATCAACGTAGCCCCACCTAGGATACCCAGAGCCCCCGCCCCTAAAGGAGTGAAACCTTTACCGTCGAACCCTCAACCGGCTAGTCAGCCTTCAGGGGAGCCGTCTAACGCCAGCTCCGGCTATACGAGCTCTGGTTACGGCATGTCCGAGCAGAAAGCAGAAACGTCTTATTGCGATTTTGCTTGTGAACAAGCTAAGCGTGAAGAGGAGCTAAGGCAGCAGAAGCTCAAGCAGGAACAATACGACAAGAACTGGCGGGAAGCCAACTCCGTGACTAAGACTGGATATTACTTGACTATCCTGGGCAGTCTGTTCCTGGGCGCGGCGGGATTCATCTTCGGACTGTCAGCCGTGGCTACTGGTGGGATGTTCTTAGGTGGACTCTTTACGTTGGCAGCCACCATGAAGTCGGGTCCCACAGGTTTCCATGAGTTCATTGGCGCTCTCGTTATGTCGCCTATCGCTTTGGCCTGGGGCATCGGCTCCGGAGCCTTGGATGCCCTGACCTTCGGCAAGATCAAACCATCCCTGTTTAATCGAAGCAATCCTAAAGGTGCGGAGTCCCTGCTTGCTGCCTTTGAGCGCAGTGGCCGCATCGCCGGCCAAGCCGTGGCCTTAGCGGGTTCGGGAGCCTTGGCTTTGGGTTCAACCGGGGTCATCGCGTTACCCATCGCCTTATCTCCAGCCCTGGGACTCGGCGTTGCTGGTTTAGCCGCCGCTTCATCGGCTTACCGGCTGGGTGATTGGTATTTTGGTGAGAAAAAACCCAGGGATGAATTGCAAGCCATCGATCACGAACATAAGATTTTACGGCAAGAGCATGTTCGACTGAAAACCGATATAGATGTTCAGAAAACAAAACTTGAGGATTTAAAGAAACGTGTAGCTCTTAAGTTCGCGCCGAAAAGTAACGTGTCCGCCGACGCCGTTGACCCTAAAGTCATACGCGAGAACGAGGAGTCCTCTGTCATGGAAGGCTGGCCTACTCCCCCTAAGACTAAAGAAGAATTAGAGGAATTTAAGGAAGAAACTGAAGTTGGTAAACTAAGATTG
>JBBTGF010000388.1:0-6182 GCA_038041525.1 Elusimicrobiota bacterium
ATATCCAAGGTTGCGTTCCCAGCGCCACGACCCACGTGTCTCCGGAAAAAAAGCCGTTGCCGTTAAATGTCTTTCTATCGCCGCGCTCGACACGGACTTCATTGGCATTGGGTAACGCCAGCCCGGAGACGTTATTACGTGGAGAAGGCAAAGCGCTCTCGGCTGCCGTACCCGCGATCAAGAAAAGGTCCTTATAAACATACCCAGGAACAGGCTGCGTCGTCACGGCCACAGGAGGCGCTGTGTCATAGACGACAGATTTAGTGTCCAAACCGCTGACATTCCCGGCCTCATCAGTAGCATAAACGGTGATATCATAGTTATATCCCGTTGCCATCAGCCACCCGTTGCCATCAGCCGCAACGCTGGCTGTCGACCAATTAACCACCGTACACTCGATCCCATTGCAAGCGCTCTCCGGACCATAGCCGGTCAGATCACCCACAGGGGCCGCCGGTCCCCATTTACCCGCAAAACCCGGATCATAAAAAGCTTGGTCAGGTCCACCAGGATCACGCGTGATCCTGAAACGCACGGAATCTGCGGTATTCTTACCATAGGTATTACCATCGACCACGGTACCCGCGATGACGGTAAGGCTCCTGATCGCATTAACCACTGGGAATGTTGTCACCGCTACCGGCGCATGCGTATCGATATAAACCGTAATACCGCTATTACCCGCCTGATTACTACAAGGCGTACCGCTAGGTTCCCCTTGGCCCCCAGGGGAACAACCCCTGCTTCTGATGGTGTATGACGTATTGTCAATAGACCATGCGTGCGTAGTCACTTTAACCCCAGGCCCAGTGAACGTCCACTGCCCACCGGCGCCCCCGGTCGATACCGGCGTATGCCAAAACGTTCCAGGCAGGTACTCCCCCGAAGATGTGTACTGACGGTAATCATAATTGTCCGAACGCCGATTGATCCTGACCGCCACGTCAAGCGCATTAGCGCTCGTGCCTGTAATAGTCTCTAAAGCAGTCGCGACGTCCCTATAGCGTTTCGCCTGTGGTTTAATCACCAAAGTCACCGGCACGTTCTCGGTAAACCGTACCCTTCTATTCCAACCCGTATCGCCTGTCGTAGGTAATGTGACCCCTTGATAATTACCCGCCTTGTCTTTAGCGCGGGCCCAGATGGTATACACGGTGTTCTGTCCTAAGAATCCTGAAGGAATGGTATATGTCCAATCACTGGCTGTAACTACACCCGAATCGATCCAAATTCCCGGCTCGGCGCCGCAACTGACCCAGTTGGCGCCATCCCAACAGGAACCGTCCGCCGCCCCTGATGCATCACAATCCTGGGTGGTGACGCCCGTCTTTTGCCTGATGATACGCAAACTGACCACCTCTAATTCACCGATCGGCGTATCCGACGCAGTCCCGTCGATAGAAGGGAATGCCGTCATATTGCTATTACACTCATCCCCCGGGGCTGGATAAGAAACCGTGGCATCCGGAGTGCTGGTATCGACGATAAACGCCCCTGTTGAATAAACGTTCGACATGTTACCAACAGTGTCTTTCACCATGACGTTGATGTAATAGCTCGTATTATTCTGCAAACGGCTTGCGTTGACGTAGAACTCCCACGTACCGCTGGATTTGCCCACTACGGATGTCCCATCGTTGAAGAAATTAGGGATCTGGCCATACCCCCAATACGGCGTCGATGAGACCACGGAAAACGTACTGCTAGCGGGATTCCACCAAAGTCCTTCGTCGCGCAATTGCTTTATACCTACCATGATGCTCTGATCCGCGGCTCTTGTTGCGATACCCGCCTCATAAATACGGTCAGCGCTAAAATTGACCGTGTCTGTCACCACACCTGAAAAAGTCGAGATGCTAGTGACGAAATCGAACCCTGGGAACGTCTGCTCTGGCGTATTGATAACGAAAGTCGGTGTCGAATTATCGATGACATAAGACGAACTGGTGAACACCGTCTCGTATTGTCGATATTCATCAGGATCAGCGACCGGTAAAGACCCATCGCGTGAATTGTCTAATGAACGAGTGATCGTCTGGTAACGATAGCCCTCCGTGGTCAGATCATGGTCGCTAGAAAGATTACGGCTCCAGATCGTCGTACCATTTGTACTGAAGGGAAAATTCGAGGTGTTATTTCCGGTTGCGCCATCAAAAACCTTATTAATAACGTTAAGCCACGTGTTATCGTTGCGTAATACCCTGAATTTCACGTTCCTAACGCCGGCTCCTCCCAAGTCGGCAGCCGTGCCCGCGAAAATAAATACCGGGTTCCTACCAGCGGAATTATTAGCTGGCGCTGTGGCCACTGACACCGGTTGCTGGGTGTCCCAACGTAACAACCTCGCCGAACCCGCTGATGGCTCTGTGTTCGCGACGTCTTCATTGCCTGCGGCGTCCTCACCGCGTATCCAAACCTTATAATCAGCATTCGATGAAAACAGCGAGGTTGGCGCGATGAACGTCCAACTTGAAGCATACGCAGTCACACCGCGCCAATGTTGATTGGCGTTAAAAAGCGTGGTATTAAACGACGTGCCGTTATAATAACGGTCCGCCGCATCCTGCAATACCACCTGGATGGTCGTCATGGGGGAGAGATTGTCAGCGAATGTCCCGGTGATCATCGGCAGGTTCCAATATGCCGTCGATGGCTGCGGTAGGACGATGGCTGTTCGTGGGTCGGTGATATCGTATAAGAACTGTCTACCCTGGCCAATACCATCCTGTTCCTCATTGGTCGCATAATCCACGGCCCGTGCGACGACATAATAAGTATTACCTTCGACGAGCATGCCACTAGGAACCCCTGTCGACCAACCGATGCCGACATCTGCCCATGTCACGTTCTCGGTGATAGCTACCGAGAACGCCCCCGGGTTGTTCCAGTTCCAAAAGTTCCCCGTGTTACATGTCGCATCGCTACAGCGGCGTACCGCGACTTTCACGGCTCTTAGTCCGCTCGGACCCGCTCCCACGCTATCCGCCGCTATTCCGGTAAATTGGTTCATATCAGAATTTACGTAACCGACCGCTGGTGTCGTAATTCCTGAAACCGGCGCCGTAGAATCATAAACAAACACTTGGCAGAATAGCTCTGAATTAGTCTCACAATCATTAGAACTTGGGGTGACTTCCGTGGCGCCGCCCCAATTGCCTGCCAATGATTTGACTTTGGCGATCACCCTATAGGTGACTCCATCGCGCCATTGTCCGGAAAGCGCCGCCCCGCTATATATAAAGGAAGATAAGTAAACCGAAGTCGCCTGTACCCAATGCGGCGTCGATTGCGACAGGTCAAACTTGCCCGAGAAATCGCGCCACCATAGATAAGGGGGGGCCGTTCCGGAACCGATGGCGACCCATCCGTCATTCAAACCACCGGCATTGCCTCCGGAATCTACATAATCGTCAATTATGATACTGTTGGTTATGGTCTTGGTCGAATCTGTGATCGAATTGTTATCCTGATCGTCAAGTGGAGGGTAATTACCACTAGTGTATGCGGAATTGTATTGCTCATCGATATCGCTAGGCAATATCAGGCTCGCGGTCGGCGTCGTGAAATCAAACTCAAAATGCCGTTTGACATCCTCTGTCTGCAAATTTCCCGCCTGATCGATGACCCGCACCCAAAAATCATAATCAGCGTCGTCGGAGAACGTGCTGGTATAGATACGACTGTACGTCCAATTGTTACCGGCAACGGTGGCCGTCGACCAGATATTGGCGGTATTGGTCCATGACGAACCCGCCCATTCATGACCGTCGCTCAAGCGCTTGATACGTATCGAAACGGCGCCATCAGTCGCCCCGCTTGATGAAGCGTCCAATGTCCCCTGGATACTGTTCAACGAATTTATATACCGCACACCAGACGCCGGCACCGTGAACGTCGACAACGGCACAGTGTCATCGACGACAAAACTGACGGTCGAATGAAATACCGAAAGGTTACGCACCGCAGCCGAAGAACCGCTGACTGCGTTGTCTTGTCCGCGGACAGCCACATAGAACGTCTTATCTTGCGCAATGGTATCGCCATTAGTCCATTGCCAATCGACACAATTGATGGCAGGCGGCGTGCAACCATCTGGGTCGGCCACATCAAACGACCACGTGGCTGGCGAACCTATTCCGCTACCGCTGGCGCCCCGGGTGAAACTCGACGGCGTCGTCGTCCACCATGGCGACTGGTTCGCCCAATAATAAGTCGTCCCCGAGTCTAAAAACCAAAGTTTGATATTAACATCATCAACGTCCACTTGCTTAAGCCCCGCCGCCGTAACCGCGGGACCATCCTGGGACTCACCGGTCACGTTGGCTATTTTGATATCGTTAGTCTCACCTCCGCCAATATGATAATACCCGACTGAAACCTGCGGTTTCGTCACGGTCAGCGTCGGCGCTTCCTTGTCAATACGAACCGTAACCGATGAGATGTAGGTCCCTGAAGAGAAAAAATTCTGCTGCTGGTTACCGCCTTTGTCCATAGCGCGCGCCCGCACCATGTATTGCTTGCCTGATTCGATCTGTCCTTCTAAATTCGCGTTGGTATAAGTCCAGGTAGCGTTGGCCTGCAACGTCCAATCAACGTTTGTCTGCACGTCGGCCGGCCACCATTTAACCGATGCCGGCGGTAACCAACAAGTCCCGGGGCAGCCGGCTTGATTAAAATAATTTAAATCCAATTGCCGTTGGATCGAGACTTCCACGCCGCTAGAAGTCAAGACATAAGGAATGCCCGAAGGGCTGATTGCCACGTCGCCGTTAGGGTCCTTGTCATACACGGTTCCCGACAGTGTGCTTAAAGAGGATATGCCACCAGTAATATTAGGGTCTGGGGCTTTGATCGTAGCCGTGGGCGTCAGGGTGTCGTAATAAAAACTCACGGAAGTAGGTGTGGGCGCGTTTTGAGCGTTATCGCTGGCGCTTAAAGTGACCTTAAGCGTATATCCTTCCAACAGCGCTCTTTCCAAATACGTTGGCGCCGTAGAATATTCCACGCCAACCTTTGTGTCATAAGGAATATTGGCGTCCGAAGGATTCTTAACATAACCATTGGCCGCCCTACTGAAAGCCGTGCTGGAGTCCGAGGACATAGTAATTTTAAAAAACACCGTAGCATCATTCACACTTGAAGCTTTATTACCGCCGGTATCATTGGCTGTTCCTTTCAGTTCAGTCAACTGTCCTAAGCGATAGCCCTCAAAGGCGGGGTTGGGGCTCGACAAGGTCAAAGTAGGGTTCGTGTCGTCTACCCTAAAACTGCGCGTCGAGAGCGCTGTGCCCTCATCCGTGGCGCCCGAAAAAGCGAAGGTCCTGATAAAATAACGATTGTTGGGCCACGCCGTCAACAAGCCACTACAAACGCCGGCCGTGAATGAACATGTCCAATCATCTGGATCAGGCCCGGTGTTGACGGAAAAGACCGAATACGTCGAACTGTTCTTATTAAAACTCGCATCCAATGTGACGTTATCGGCGCAGCGCAACCAAGCGCTGCCTTGCGTCCAGCACATATTATCATCCGTATCTCCAGATTCTCCGGTGAAAGCGTTATCCGAACCCGTAGAGACCATGATTTGTAGCCGCGTATATGCCGCGTCAGACGCCGTGCCCGTGATCTGCGTCAACTGATTGGCTCCCGCCGACGCCCTATACCAAGTGTCATATCCCGCAGGCGCGGTGATGACCGCATCTGGCGTCGCTGCGGCCTTGGCGAACTCGATGTGGGGGGAATTGGCGGCCGTGTTAACATAATCGGACGCAACGTTCGTTACATTGCCTAATTGATCGATAGCGCGCGCAAATATCCGATAGGTATTACCCGTAGTAAAGGTGGGAGTGGACGCCCCAGTAGCTGACCAGTTGCACGTCGGGTTACACCCTGTGATATTGGTGACATTCAACCACCCCGTCGTTGGCAGAATCAATGGACTACCGCCTATCTCCCCCTCGCTAGGCGAAAGATTGATCGAATAACTCTGTGTGTTCGTCGACCAGAAAGCCGCGGCGCCAGCGCCGGCGGAGCGCTCATAATATAAGACCTGCACATTGCTGATGTTGGCGGTAATACCGATACCCGTATCCTCAGCCGTTCCCGACACGGTTGTCACATCCGTTGGAGAAGTGCCATTACCGGGGACATTAATCGCAGTGGTCGGCGTACTTTTATCCACA
>JBBTGF010000389.1:0-2962 GCA_038041525.1 Elusimicrobiota bacterium
TTTTTAGGCCCAGAATCCACCTTAGCAAACTGTCCGAATTTTTGGGAGCACCATAGTCCATCGCAGGAGTCAGCGGCTTAAGCTTCGCAAGGCGATAAAAGCCGGTTGGTTTGAAGAATTCGAGATCACTGATATGGTGGAAATAGAACTTTACGCTCAATACCGGACTCGCTTCGGCTCAGGCGAATCAGCTTGCATGGCTGCAGCGGTTACACATGGATGGATCGTGGCCTCTGATGAGCGGGCTGTTAAGCGAGAGACAAGCGCTAGGCTCGGTCCCGGTAATTTTCTGGGAATGAAGGACATTCTTGAGATAGCTGTCAAGGCTAAGGTTTTAGAGCAAGCTAGGTTCAATGAGCTGTGTCAAAGATTTGAATTTTTAAGCTGATTCTTCACGTCGCTTTCCCATATTTGAAATATTCTCATTGATTGAGAAAATTTTAAATGTGATCGAGATACGCTTGTCCGGGTTTTTCTTTTTCCTACAATACATTCATGGCAAACACATTTTCTGGGTCGCATTTTGCGTTGCGTGAGATGATCAAGCTCGGTTGGCCGATCTTGAGCGTGCTCTTGGTCTTTTCCATCGTCTCCCTGGCTATCATGTGGGACCGTTGGTGGGCTATTCGCAGGGCGCGTAAGTCCATGCCGCGCGTCATCAATGACATCGTCCTGCGCCTGACGCATGCCGGTTCGGCTGACAACCAACAACGCTTGTTGGCTTTGGAAACAGCGCGTTTCATCGTTCCGCTCGAGGAACGTCTGGCCATCTTGGGAACTATTGCCAGCACCGCGCCCTTTGTGGGACTTTTGGGTACCGTCATCGGCATCATCCGGGCGTTCCGCGCTGTCTCGGTCAGCATGGGCGGCGGGCATGCGGTGGTGGCTAGCGGCATCTCCGAGGCTTTGATCGCCACGGCCATAGGACTCATGGTCGCGATCCCCGCGGTCATGGGTTTCAATTATTTCAATTCCAAACTACGCGCCCTGGAACAGCGTTTCGAGATATCTGTCGGTGAGCTGCTCTGGGGTAAGAAGTGATGCAAGGCGGTTTCGCTAGTAGCGCCAGGAGTCGTGGGGGTCGCGGTATTATGGCCGAGATCAACATGATCCCGTTGATCGACGTGGCCTTAGTACTCGTCATCATCATGATGGTGATCACGCCCTTTCTTCTACGTAGTCAGGTCGAAGTCAACATCCCGAAATCGTCAGCCACCTCGCAAGCGGCGGACAATCCCATCGAGATCACGGTCACGCGCAGCGGCCATGTCTTCTATCAGACCAAGCAAGTCACGATGGCTGTTTTGGAAAGACAGTTGTCCGCGCGGTCAGGGAATCGCGCGGTCCTTATTCACGCCGATAAGAATGTGCCGTTAGAGAGCGTGGTGGCGATCATGGATATCGCCAAGCGTCTAAAGATCGGCAAGCTCGGTATCGCCGCTATCCCCACGGGGCCATGAAGGAGGCGCTGTCTTATTCTTTTTTAGCGCATAGCGCCCTGTTCGTTTTGTTGTTGTCATTCTTCACCATGTCATCTGTGAAACCTTCCAACTATTACACGATCGACTTGAGCATCTCCGGGGAGATGTCGGCCAATGCCCAGGCCGCCGCCGCAGATGCCGAGCCCCAACCCGACATCTTCGAGGCGGAGCGTCAGATCGAGAAGGATTTTTTACAGATGCGTGATAAGAAACAGAAAGCGCCCCCTGTCATCAAGCAGGAGCCGGAGCCCGTTAAACCCAGGATGCGTTCTTTCGAGAGCGCCCGCCAGGGTTCTGGTCGGGGGGCAGGCAGCGCCCAGGCGGGGGTCGTTATCTCGGGCGGGATGGGGAATTTCCCTTATCCACGGTACATGGAGATCGTACAGCGTAAGGTCGAGTTGCATTGGCAGGCTGATTTTTGGCGCCAAAACTTGCTTTCCCGTAAAGCGCAGGTGGCGTTCTTCATTTCCGCAGACGGGAAGCTCTCCGAGGTCAAGATCAAACAAGGTTCGGGCGATTCGATCTATGACACCGCGTGTCTGCGCGGCGTGCTTTCCGCGGCGCCGTTGCCGTCATTGCCCGGCGAGCTCGCGGCGACCGGGGTGCGCGTGCTTTTCGACTTCGAAATCAGCGAGTGAGTTATAATCTCAATACACATGGAAAAGTCAAAGTCTAAGACGCAGTTCATGCGCTTCGCTTTTTACCGGCTCGATCCGGTCTTCCGCAAGCTCGACCCTAATGTGCGTTTGCAGGCCAAAGAAGAGGCGCTTTCCGTGCTCGATCGTTTCAAAGACACCATGATCCTGCGTTCCTATAGCCTCATCGCCACGCGCGCGGACATCGACTTTTTACTTTGGCAGATCGTCGAGGACGTCGATGTGCTCGAGGACCTCGCATCCAAGCTCATGCATACGACCATGGGCCCCTATTTACGCATGGGCGCTTCTTATTTCGCGTTGAGCAAAGGGTCGGTCTATATCGAGAGCATCGAGAAAGAGGCGCACGCCCTGCATGGCAAGGTCCAGCCCGGGACGCATCCTTACCTGTTCGTCTGTCCCATCGATAAGTCGGGTCAGTGGTATAAGCTCTCCGATGCAGACCGCCGCAAGATGGTCGATGAGCATGTCGCCGTGAGCGTCAAACATCCATCGATCAAGACCCACGTCGTGTATTCGCATGGTATCGATGACCGTGACGTCGTCATCGCCTTCGAGGCTAATAGTATCGAGGATTTCCACGATGCGGTACTCGCCTTGCGCGATTCCAAGATCAATGAGCATGTCGTGAACAATACTCCCGTTTATACATGTGTCAATCGTGACCCAAAACTCATCTTCGATATCATCGATTGATACCTGGGTGAATTTCTTTAACGGTGAATTGAAGAGCCTTTGGTCATTCTGAGGAGCAAAGCGACGAAGAATCAATTAAGAATTCTTTATCGATCCTTCGCTGCGCTCAGGATGACGGTAGGGAATTTT
>JBBTGF010000390.1:0-1625 GCA_038041525.1 Elusimicrobiota bacterium
CGTTCCGCTGCTTATATGACGCGCTATGTAGCCAAGAACGTGGGCGCAGCCGGACTCGCACAGCGCGCGACCGTCAGCGTGGCCTACGCCATCGGCATAGCGGAACCCGTCAGCGTCTACATCGACTTCCACGGTACGGCGCTGACCTCCGCCGACGAGAACGCAACAGCCGCTGCGATACGCAAGGTCTTCAATCTGACGCCTAAAGGCATCATCGAGACCCTCAAACTTAGGCGGCCCATCTATAAAGCGACCGCAGCCTACGGGCATTTCGGACGCTCGGAATTCGCATGGGAACAGACCGATAAAGTGCAGGAACTACGCAGCGCGCTCAATATCAAGAACCCGGCAAAGGCCGTACGGGAACTGGCAACGGCATAAACGACGCCGCGAGGATCGCATGCCGGAGACCCGATGAACAAACTATCGGCCTCTGCCGGAAAAGCCGTCGCTGATATCCGAGACGGCGCCACGCTGATGATGGGGGGCTTCGGCCTCTGCGGCATACCCGAGAACCTCATTAAAGCGCTCGCGCAACAAGGCAGCAAAGGGCTGACCGTCATCTCCAACAACGTCGGAACCGATAAATACGGGATCGGCCTGCTCATCAACAACGGACAGATCAAAAAAATGATCATGTCCTACGGTGGAGAGAACAACCGCTTCACCGAACTACTGCTAAATGGCGGCATCGAAGTCGAATGGACGCCACAAGGCACGCTGGCTGAACGCATCCGCGCAGGCGGTGCGGGCATCGGGGGATTCTTCACACCGACGGGATTTGCCACGCTTGTCGCCGAAGGCAAGGAGACCCGCCAGATCGATGGTCGTTGGCATGTGCTTGAAAAGCCTTTGAGAGCCGATTTTGCTTTCATCAAGGCATACAAGGGCGACACCCAAGGCAACCTCGTCTACCGAAAGACCGCAAGGAACTTCAATCCCATGATGGCGACAGCGGCTGACACGGTCATCGCGGAGGTCGAACATCTCGTCGACGCCGGGTCGATCGACCCCGACACTGTCCACACCCCCGGCATCTACATACACAGGATCATCAAAGGTAAGCTCTACGAGAAGACCATCGAGCGGCTGACCGTACGCAAGGCTGAAACGAGCAAGAACTGACTCATGGAAGACAAACGCCTCATCATCGCCAGAAGGACCGCGCAAGAACTCAAAGACGGGGATTATGTGAACTTAGGCATAGGCCTGCCGACCTTGGTGGCGAGTTGCCTCAAAGACGGCGTCAATGTCACCTTCCACACGGAAAACGGCATGCTAGGTTACGGGCCTTATCCGCTGGTCGGCGAAGCAGACGCGGACTTAGTCAACGCCGGCAAAGAGACCATCAGCGAACTGCCCGGCTGCTGCTACTTTAGTTCGGCGGATTCCTTCGCGGCCGTGCGCGGCGGGCATCTCGATGTTACAGTGCTAGGAGCCATGCAGGTATCACGCAAAGGGGATCTTGCCAATTGGATCATCCCCGGCAAGATGATCAAAGGCATGGGCGGGGCCATGGACATCGTCAATGGCACGAAAAAAGTCATCATCGCCATGGAGCACGCGACCAAAGACAATAAACCCAAGATCCTCGATGTATGCACGCTACCGTTGACGGGAGCCGG
>JBBTGF010000390.1:1635-8141 GCA_038041525.1 Elusimicrobiota bacterium
AGAACTAGCAGTCATCGAGGTGACGGCAGAAGGGCTTCTGCTTAAAGAGATCGCTACGGCCACTACCATAGAAGCTGTGCAATCGCTGACCCAGCCGAAATTAACTATCGCCAAAGACCTTGTGCGCTTCTAACCCGCGTTGCGCTTGACCAACAACGCACCCGTGGCCAGCAAAGCATGCGGTCCCCAGGATGCGATATCGACAGGCAAGATACCGTGCGCGGCCAAAGTCTTGGCCAAACTTGCCAGGAACCAATAGGCCAAGCCGACCGCGACGGTGACACCGAAAAGCACGAGTTTTCCTTGGAAGAGCCTGCGCGGGAGCGCAGAGAGTACCGCGCTGGCGATGAGCGCTAGCACCATGAAAGATACCGGCCATGCGAAACGTGCGCCATATTCAGCGGAGATATTGCGCAAAGCGACATCGCGGTCGCGATAGACCTTCATGAGTTCCCTTAGGCGGGGAAAATCCATCTCCTCATAACCTTCAGAAGTCGGCAACAAAGTAGACGGGTCTTCGGAGAGCTCCAAGGCCAAAGACGGCTTGACGGAATAAAGACTCTCGGCAGGTCTGAACCCGGAACCAGTGCCCTTGTAAAGGCGCTGCGAAACCTGTTCGAGCAGCCACAGACCGCTGACGCTCTCATAGCGGCCGCGCGCGGCGAACACCTCACGGACATGCGAACCCTCCCTCCACTCGTCCATCCAGAAGCGTTCGAAGGTCTGGTCTGCGGGATCGTACTTACCAAAAACGAAGTACCGTCCATGGCTCGCTTTAGCGACGAAATTCTCCAATGGCTTAGGGTGCATGTCCTTTTTTTGGATGCGTGAGCGCAAGAACGTGGATGCCGATGTATTGAAACTCGGCGCATATGATTCCGCCCCTGACATACCGGCTATCCACAAGGCGCCGGCTAATAGGAACACCGATGCCTCGATACGCCAGACGCTCACACCGACGCTCTCTAAGGCGATGATCTCCATACCGGCGGTCGCCTCTTCGAGCACGCTCAATGACGCACCCAAAAACGCCAAAGGCAGCGCCTTCCAGAACCAGAATGGCGCCTGGATAGCCAGATAACGCAACATCATGACAAGTCCCGGGTCCGACTTAAGGAATGTGGGCATCCTGTCCATGAACACGGACAGCAGGAACAAGACGGTGAAAAACGAGCTCCAAACAGCCAATTGACGTAGCAGCCGCGACATCAGATGCCGGTCATAGATGCAAGCGTCGCTCATATGCACGACAAAGCCGCTCCCAAAACCGCGAAGGCCGGGTTCGTCCACAAAGGCGCTTTAAGGCCCATGAACATGACGTTACATATCCAGTAGGCCGCGATGACGGCTAGCGCCAATCCAAAGCCGAATCCCTTGAGCCTGCGCCCGAGCGCCACAGCGGCGAAGCCGCCGCCGACAGCCAAGGCCAAAGGCGCCAGCGCCAAGCTCAAGCGTGATTCATATTCCAGCCTAAGTTCGCTGCCCGCGTCCTTGCGCAACGCCGCGCGCAGTTCAGTAAAAGCGTAATCCTTGTAGCGTTTGACGAAGACGCCGACTGCCGGAAGCGCCAAGCTTGTCTGGTAAGAACTGTAATAGGCAAGCGAAACGTCTCCTAAAGACTCCGGCTGGGGAAATTCAAGCTTGCCCACGCCTAAAGTGATACTCATCCCTGGCGTGTGCGTAGACGCATCGTTGTACAAAGAGTAGCGCGCCGTCTGGCTTGTAGCGCGGTACGGCAAGGCGTCCTCGGCGCCTTTTTCTGCGTCAGTGTAGAGTGTGACGCCGCGCAGCTCCAAACCGTTCGCCTCCTCGGCAAAGATCTGCGCGGAACCCAGGTCGAGCCAGGTCTTAGGCTCGACCCGGAAGGTGTCGGACGGACTCTTGCCGTAAAAGGCGAAATTCTTCAAAGCGCAGCGCGCGCGTGAAGCCAGATCGGTCGCTAGCGGATACTCGATAAGCGCGAATATGACACCGAGCGCCAGCAAGATACCCCTTAGGTACGACACCACGTCGACGCCCAGCGCCTCAAGAGCGAAGAGTTCCCGGTCTTGATGCAGACGCGCCATGGTCAATATGGCGCCCAAAAGCATAGCCATCGGGATGATCATCGGCAGCATCGCGACCCAAAAATGCGCGCCCAGGTAGCTAAACGCGCTGATGAAACGCAATAGCGATGGACCACTCGCCAAAAGGCTTAACTCGAGCAATTCGGACGCCTGCCCCAGGAAGAAGAACAACGTGAAAAGTCCCATGCCAAGCGCTAGGTTCGCCGCAAACTCACGAAGACAACTCCGCCAATAGATGCGCATATGTACCCAGGCCTGCCAAATATATTGGAAGGCGAGGTTCGGATAAATTTTATTGCTTTTTGAGCCTATTCAAGTAAGACTAACAAAGACTAAGTACCATGCTGTCTTTATCAAGACATTACAAGATCAATACCCTATTGATCATATCGTGGCTCATCGCCATAGGTGCGCATGCGCAAGACGCAAGCGACGCGCAACCAAGCGCATTGCCGCAGGCGCTACAGGCGCCCGCTATATTCCCCAGAAGCGCGGGTCAACCTATCATGCCGAGCCTGCGCGGCGAATCGATGGTTGATGACAGCGCCGCGATCACCTGGGAGCGCTTCATCGAAGGCTACCGCCCGATGCGCGTCACCGGCATCCGCTATAACGACGTGCGTCGTTCCATCGAGTACGAACGCAGGCTTATCAACGATTTTGAAGCCGAAGAGCTCGAGATCGAGAAGCGGCTCGCCATCCCGCCGGACGCTGCGGGTCTTGATTTGCTGACACCCAAGCCCAAAGAACCCGAGCTCGAGATCCCCGAATGGCAAGGCAAGGTCAACATCGCAGGCCGCAAACTCATCGGCCTATCGGTCTTGAGTAAGAAATTCATCAACCCCGCGCATCCGCTGCGGCCGCGCTCCACGCCGAAGAACACCTTCGAGCTCAAACAGGAACTGCAACTGCGCGTGCAAGGCAACGTCAGCGACCGGGTGGTCGTCAACGTCGATTATGACGACACTAAAGAGAACAAACGTGACATCTCCATCGTCTACCGAGGCGCCCCTGGGGAAGCGGTCAAGGAGATATCCTTCGGCGATATCACTTTGAACCTGCCACAGACGCAATTCACGTCCTACTCGAAGCAACTCTTCGGTATCAAAGCCGAGTTCGACTTCAAGCGTGCCCGCCTGATGGCCGTCGGCAGTCAGAGCAAAGGTACCTTCGCTATCAGGAAATTCTCCGGCCAATATCAGTTCGAATCTAAAGACATCCTCGACACCGCATACATCAGGCGCACCTACTACAACGCAGCGCTGGAGGCCAGCCACCTACCACTGCAATCAGGTTCCGTAATCGTCTATCGCGATGACCGCATCGCCACCAACGACGCCAACGCACAGCAGCAGAACGTCGGCGACTACGCAGTCATATCTTCCTCTACCAGCGGGAAATTCGACATCCTAGTAGCGGGTATCGACTATATCGTCGACTATCAGCGCGGCATCATACGTTTCACTTCCGAACAGGCTTTAAACTCGGTGATCGCGATCGATTACACGTCGTCAGCGGGAACACGACTCTCCAGCCTGGGCAATGGGCTGCCCAAGATCATCAAGACCGACGGCGATGGGGCTCTAGGTGGCGGTGATTGCGCTAGCAGCGGACAGACCGGCTGCGCGCGCGAGATGAAGACTTTCTACAGTATCAATCGCAACAAGATCGCGCGCGATGACGGGACAGGGAACTTCCTACTCAAAGTCCTAGAGAAGGGCAGCAGGAAAGACGCCACCGACACCCTCAATGTACGCTATCCTAACCAGATCTTCGTCAATTTTGAAGCCGGAACCTTCGAGCTAACCACCGCTTTGCCCGATCCGGAGATCTACCAGAACGCTCCCATCTCGAAATATATCTTCTTCGCGGAATATAAGTTCGTCTTGAAAACCTACATGCTGCAACCCAACATCGTCCTACAATCGGAAAAGGTCTATCAGAACGGACGGCTGCTGCAACGCGACCTGGATTACTATATCGACTATGATTCGGGCTTCATCTCCTTCACGCGGCCCGATACCATCACCCCGGCCACCGAGATCGAGGTGACCTTCGAGGTGGCGCCGTTCGGTAACCGCTTGACCGAGACGTTGATCGGCGCGCGCGGTGAAGCCGACTTGATCAAGGATTTCGACTTCCTTGGCGTGAAATTCTCCAAACTCTCCTTCGGTAGCTCGGTATTGCTGCAGCAAGCGGCCAAACCGGCCAGCATCCCGGACGCCAGGTCGTTGCCGAGTTCGTACTCGATCATCGAATTAGACGCCCACCTGCTCGATCTCAAGATACCCGGACCCATCCCGCTGACCAGCAACCTACACGCCGAGATCGCGCGCAGCGTCAGGAACCCCAATACCTTCAAGAAGGCCTTGATCGAGTCTATGGAGGGTATCAAGATCGAAGATGCCGCCGCACTCTCCTCGAGCCTCTGGCTGCGCGGCGCTAATCCTGATGGCGAGCGCTCCTTCTACAATGCGATCACCCTGCGTGACGAAAGCTTCAAGATCAAAGACATCAATCCGAATTTCACCGAGAATGATTCCCAGCAGGTGCTAGCCATCGACTACGACTTGACGGCAAGCTCGCAAGCGAGCATCGTCTATGTCTTCTCACAGATCGGGTTGGATTTCTCCAACAAGGAATCCCTCTTGGTGTCACTAGTGGGCGACACCACCACTCAGGCCCCCGACATCTCCTTCCAACTCGGCCGCGTCAATGAAGACAGCGACAGCGACGGCGCGCTCGACAGCGAAGACATCAATTCTGACGGCGGGCTCAACTTCGGTGAGGATATCGGCTGGAGCTACAACGACCCTAACGCGGCCGTCAACGCCATCGGTCCGGCCAACGGCCGCTTAGACAGCGAAGACCTCGACCGCAACGGCAGACTCGATACCGACGACCCATTCATCGGCGGCAAATTCGGCTTATTACCGGGCTCCAGCGCTACCGCCGCGGCCTTCACCTCGTGGTACACGACGTCGGTACCTCTAGGTATCACACCGACGAACCAAACAAAATGGAGCGGCATCAAGGAGATCCGCATCACGCTGACACGCAGACCCGAAACCAAGCTCACTGGTACCATCAGGATCGCGCGCCTGAGCGTCACCGGCTCACGTTGGGAACGGGCGATCATCACACCGGCATCCTCGTCAGACACCTTCAGGGTGACACCCATCAACAATGTCGACGACCCCCAATATACGCCTTTATTCATAGCCGGGGGAGAAGCGCAAGCGATATATGACGACCTTTATACGGGCAGCGACCAGAGCAATATCGCCAAGGTGACACAGAGCCGCAGGGAGCAGGCGCTGCGTCTTTCCATGATCAATTTTGAATCACCCGCGGGTCAGACAGCGCAGGGTTCCACGCGCCTAGCGATGAACCGCACGCTCGATATGCAAACGCACAAAGTCCTGGCTTTCTTCGCACACGGCCCCGTAGCCCCTCTGCCTGCCGGCGCCACTTTCTTCTTCCGCGTCGGTTCCAGCGCCGACTATTATGAGTATCGATTGCCGCTTGCTGACACGGATTTCAACAATGCCTGGCATCTTATCCGATTAGGACTCGACGACTTGAACAAAGACGGCCTCGTCGACCAAGTCAGCGTAGCCAATCATCCTGAATTCGGCGCCGAGATCGTACGCGTTGGCAATCCGAACTTGGCATCGGTCTCTGAGATAGTCACCGGAGTACGCTTAAGCAGCGGCATAGGACCCATCAGCCAAGAGATATGGATCGATGACATCATCCTATTAGAGCCCCGTGACAAAAAGGGCACCGCGCGCTACGTGGCGGCGGATTTCGACCTGCCTCGCTGGATCAAATTCGGCGGCGCCTTCAAGACATACGGGCAAGAATTCGAGGGTTTAGGCCAGGGCGTACTCAATCAGGCGTTCAAGAGCATGAGCGGATTCGCCAATATCAACAGGCTGCAATTCTTGCCCATCAACCTGACAGCGGCGAAAACCGAGACCGTGACGCCGAGCGTCATTCGCACCGGCCCTGGCAACCTCGTCTCGTCCCTGTCCGAAGGACGGGTGGAAAGCCTCAATGTTACGGCCAATGGCAGCCTGGATGTCCCGCGCATCCCGGGATTCCGCTACCTGCCTGTGATCAAATCATTGCCAGCGCTCTCTTGGAACGGCGGCTTGAGCCGCACGGACAATACCGACGCCGGACGTAAAGACGAAACGCAGAACTACGGAGCTTCGACATCCTGGCCGCAACCCTTCGGACTAAAACTCATCAACGGTATGAACGCGGGATATTCGCGCAAGAACTACATCCTCGAATTCAGCAAACCCTTGCGTTTGAGCGGCTCGGATAACCTAAGGGAATTCACCGATAATTATGACGCCGGACTCAACTTGAATCTGCTCAAAAGCCGACTCAGCATCGCTCCGACTTACCGGTTAAGCAAGATACGCGAAG
>JBBTGF010000391.1:0-2564 GCA_038041525.1 Elusimicrobiota bacterium
GGTTTCATCTGGCTGATGTTCATTTTCCGCGCCGCGACGCTCGCCATGGGTTTGGATTGGCTGTCCTCATGGATCTATGGATCGGCTGGCCTGATTGGCCGCATGTTCGATTTCTTCGTAAAATGAGACGACGCCATCAGGCGTGATAGTAGTATCGATGGAGGCCCTTATGAACAGCAGGCTTCATGTACCGTTGCCCGTCAATGAACCGATTTTGTCCTATGCTCCCGGTAGTCCCGAGCGTGTCGAGCTCAAAGCGACGTTAAAAAAGCTCAAGTCCGAGGTCAAGGAATTCCCGGTCTATATCAATGGCAAAGCGATCAAGACGGGCAAGCTCGCCGACTGCCGTATGCCGCACAATCACGCGCATCTCCTGGGGCATTATCACAAGGCGGGTAAGAAAGAAGTCGATATGGCGATCGCCGCTTCGCGCTCCGTAGCTAAAGAATGGGCTGCCATGCCTTGGCACGCACGCGCGGCCATCTTCCTTAAAGCCGCGGAGCTGTTGGCGGGTCCTTGGCGCGCCACGCTCAATGCCGCTACCATGCTTTGCCAGAGTAAATCGGTCTATCAAGCCGAGATTGACGCGGCCGCCGAGTTAGTCGACTTCTATCGCTTTAACGCGAATTTCGCGGAGAGGATATTCGAGGATCAGCCGATTAGTCCGCGCGGTATTTGGAATTTTACGCAGTACCGGCCGCTGGAGGGGTTCGTCTTCGCGGTGACGCCGTTTAATTTCACCTCGATCGCGGGCAATCTACCGACCGCTCCTGCGCTGATGGGTAACACGGTTATTTGGAAGCCCGCCTCCAGCACCGTTTACACCGCGCATGTCATCATGCAGCTTTTGCGCGCCGCGGGCC
The DNA here is from genome assembly GCA_038041525.1 of Elusimicrobiota bacterium. GTDB lineage: Bacteria > Elusimicrobiota > Elusimicrobia > JACQPE01 > JACQPE01 > JBBTGF01. Next base: position 864 of record JBBTGF010000391.1, read on the forward strand.
TGCCCGATGGCGTCATCACCATGGTGCCGGGTTCCGGCGGCGATATCGGCGACCCGGTGTTGGCGAGCCCGCATCTGGCGGGCATCCATTTCACGGGTTCGACTGAAGTGTTCCATAACATGTGGCAACATATCGGCGGCAACATCAAGAATTACCGGACGTATCCGCGTATCGTCGGGGAGACCGGGGGCAAGGATTTCATCGTGGCGCACCCGAGCGCGTGCGTGGATGAGTTAGCGGTGGCCATGGTGCGCGGCGCTTACGAATATCAGGGGCAGAAATGCTCCGCCGCCAGCCGCGCCTACATCCCCGCGTCATTATGGAAGCCGTTGTTGGTGAAACTCAACACCTTGTTTGCGGACATAAAGATGGGTGACGTCGAGGATTTCAGCAATTTCGTCAATGCCGTCATCGATAAGCCGGCGTTCAACAGCATCAAAGCGTATATCGACTTTGCTAAGAAGGCGAAAAAGACTACGGAGGCCAGGGTTTTGATCGGCGGGGAGTATGACGATTCGATCGGTTATTTCATCAAGCCGACGCTCATCCAGGCGATGGACCCGCATTTTAAGACCATGGAAGAGGAGATCTTCGGACCGGTGCTGACGGTCTATGTCTATCCTGACAACAAGTTCAAGGAGACCCTTGAGCTGTGCAATAAGACGTCGCCTTATGCGCTGACGGGTTCTATCTTCGCAACCGACAGGAAAGCCATCATGATGGCTTTCGACGCTTTGGTCAATGCTGCGGGTAATTTCTACATCAACGACAAGCCGACCGGCGCTGTCGTCGGTCAGCAGCCTTTTGGCGGCAACCGCGCCTCCGGGACCAATGATAAAGCGGGCAGCGCGGCTAATCTGATGCGCTGGGTCTCCGTGCGTTCGGTCAAAGAGAATTTTGTGCCGCCCAAGGATCATCGTTATCCATTCATGTTACAGCCGTAGACGGCGCCGCGGCGTAGTCTACGGGTTTCTGCCATGACTATGTTCGAACTTTTCCTTAAAAGCATGGCGATTGGCGCGCTTATCGCCGCTCCCGTGGGCCCTGTCGGCGTTCTGTGCGTACGCCGGACCTTGCTATACGGGACGCTTTGCGGCCTGGTCTCCGGTCTGGGCGCCGCCACCGCCGACGTCGTCTTTTGTCTCATCGCCGGGTTGGGCTTGAACGTCATCTTGTCGTTCATCGCCAAAGAAAGGTTCTGGTTGAGCATAGCCGGAGGCCTGTTCCTGGTCTATCTTGGTTTTAAAGTCTTTTTAACGCCGCCAGCGAAGGGTCAACTGACTGATCAGCGACTTGGATACCTGAAGGCTTTCACTTCCGCGTTCTTGTTGACTATCACTAATCCCATCGTGGTGCTTTCTTTCATCGCGTTGTTCGCGGCCATGGGAGTGGCGGGGGTCGATATCGATCTTAAGATCGGAGTCGTGTTCAATAGCGGCGTATTCTTGGGGTCGAGCCTTTGGTGGATAGTGCTGACTGCTATTTTCGGTAGACTGCGCAGTCGGCTCGGCAGTCACGGTCTTGTCTGGGTCAATCGCGCCGCAGGAGTGATCATCTTGGTTTCGAGTATTTTTGTATTTTTGCGTGCTGCGCCTTGATTTAGCCGTATCCCACCGTTAGACTTTAAACAGCACGATGCCGACATATCTTGCCGCGTTCATCTTTTGTGTGGGCATAGTCCCTGTTTGGAGCCAAGAAGCG
>JBBTGF010000392.1:0-2194 GCA_038041525.1 Elusimicrobiota bacterium
CGCCGACGTTGGAGTGCCTGAAGCATGCCGCGCCCCGGTGCGTTTTGTCTTAGGCGTCGAGATCTCCAGTATTTATAAGAAAGGCGGCAAGGTCCGCAAAGTGCACAATCTGGTGTTCGCGCCGACACTAGCGGCGGCTGGCAAGATCAATGAGCGCTTAGGCAAGATCGGCAACATCCGTTCCGATGGACGGCCGATCCTGGGACTTGGCGCCAAAGAACTCTTGGCGGTCATCAAAGAAGTATCAGCCCAAGCCTACCTGATCCCGGCGCATGCCTGGACGCCGCATTTCGCGGTCTTCGGTTCAGAATCTGGCTTCGATTCGCTGCAAGAGTGTTTTGAGGAGTTGACTCCGGAGATCTTCGCTATCGAGACCGGCTTGTCGTCCGATCCGTCGATGAACCGGCGCTTGTCGGGGCTCGACCAGGTCGCCTTGATCTCCAATTCCGACGCGCATTCCGCAGCAAAGCTCGCTCGTGAGGCTAATGTCCTCGATACGGAACTCTCGTATGCGGGGATCTTTGACGCCTTCCGTTCCCGTGACAAGAAAAAATTCTGGGGCACGCTTGAATTCTTTGCGCAAGAGGGCAAGTACCACATGGACGGACATCGCGCGTGCAAAACCCGTTTGTGGCCCAAGGAGACGATGGCGCGCGCCGGTCGCTGTCCGGTCTGCGCTAAACCGGTGACAGTGGGCGTTTTGCATCGCGTGGAGAAGTTAGCCGATCGCGATGAGGGGTATCAGCCTAAAGGTTCCCAGGAGTTCCAGTCGATCGTGCCTTTGATGGAGATCTTGGCACAGGTCCATCAGGTCGGCGTCTCCAGCGTCAAGGTGGAGGCCGATCATTTCAAGTTGTTGGCGCGTTTTGGTAACGAATTGCACATCTTGCGTGAGTTGCCGCCAGAGCGTTTGCGTCAAGCGGGGTATATGTTGCTAGCCACAGGCATCGAGCGTATGCGCGCGGGCCAAGTCGAGGCTATCGGTGGTTATGATGGAGAGTATGGCAGCGTCCGTGTGTTGCGACCTGAAGATTTCAAACTCAAAGACCGTCAGAAATTGACGGCATGATGATGGAGGTTGCTGATGGGAACATATTACAAGTCCGAGCATCTGGCGAAGTTCGCTTCAGTCGGCGAAGGTAGCAAGAAGCTCGCGGATAAATTCTTCGATTACTATCAGTCGGTGTTCGAACCGGGCGCTTTGAGCGCCAAGGAAAAATCACTCATCGCGCTGGCCGTAGCCCATGCGGTGCAGTGTCCTTATTGTATCGATGTCTATTCGAAGGATTGCCTGCAAAAAGGCGCCGACCTCGAGCAGATGACCGAAGCCGTGCACGTGACGACCGCCATCCGCGGCGGGGCGTCTTTGGTGCATGGTATGCAGATGCTCGAACACGTCCACGGAGTCGCCATGGGCGGGGCCGTAGAGAAAAAACCATAGTCTTGCCTGTACTTTTCGAGCAGTCGCTCGCCGCTTGCGGCCGCCGGGAGCTGATACCCACGCGGCTTGGTATTTTCCAAGTCAATGTCGGCAAGCTCTGTAATATGACTTGTCGGCATTGCCATGTCGATGCCGGGCCGCATCAGGTGCGTGAGAACATGGACCTGCCTACTGTCGAGGCGTGCTTACGCGTGTTGGACATGACCACGGCTCATACGGTCGATATCACTGGCGGCGCCCCTGAATTGAACCCACATTTCCGTCATTTGGTCGATGCCAGTCTACAGCGCGGCAAACACGTGATGGATCGTTGCAATTTGAGCGTCTTGTTATTGGCGCGAAATCATGATCTGCCGGAGTGGTTCGCGCAAAGGCGGGTGGAAGTCGTCGCTTCGCTGCCGCATTATCGGCGTTGGAACACGGACGCCCAGCGCGGGGCGGGCGCTTTCGAGCGTTCGATCGAGGCGTTACGGCGGCTCAATGCTGTGGGATATGGCAAGGGCGATGCGCGTTTGCGGCTGACCTTGGTGGCTAATCCCATCGGCGCTTATCTGTCTACCGATCAGGGAGCCTTGGAAAAAGAATGGAAGGTGGGGCTTAAAGATAACCAAGGCATCACGTTCGATCGCTTGATCGTCATCAACAATATGCCGATCTCGCGTTTTTTGCAGTGGTTGGAGGAGTCGGGGAATCTCGAGGCGTATACGCGGACTTTGGTCGACGCGTTCAACCCCGCCACGCTCGATGCGCTGA
>JBBTGF010000393.1:0-3810 GCA_038041525.1 Elusimicrobiota bacterium
TTTCGATATGTCAGTCGAATCGGACAAAGTCCTGCAAGGTTTCATCGAGTCAGCGCAGCGGCGCGGCTGGGTGCGGGATGTCAGCGTGGATGAGCAGACTTATCAGGAGCTCGATCCCGCCTATAACCTGGATTACAAACGCTTCAAACTCTCGACCATCATGTCAGAAGCGGGCCCCGACGCCGTCGATAGCGTTTTGTCAGGGTTCGCCAAATCCGCCAAGATCAAAGACTTGGGGAAATTTTCCGGAATCATCGCATATGCCGATGTGGCAGCCAGGCGCATCTATCTGTTCCCGGCGCAGGGCGCGGTCTGGGGGTCACTCGACGCCGGGAAGAAAGCCATGATGATGAAGCGTCTGTCGATCAAAGCCGCTGACCAACGCATCGAGGCGTCGCTGCTTGATTCAATGGCGCCATCGCCCGTGGTCGCGGCGGCGGTGATCGCCGAATCCCTGCAAGAGCTTGCGGATCTCAATCTCATAGCTACCCATGCCGCATACAAGGATGATTTTGTCAAAACCGTGACCGGCAACGGACGCTCGGCGCTGCACAGGGCTAGCGGCGAGTTTTTCACGATACTCGATGCCACCGAGATCGGCGCTCTCATCAGTACCGGGGAACTCATCCACCATGACATCATCGATGTGTCCCATCTGCCTGTGGCCAAAATCAACGGCGCGTCGGCAGGACGGTTCATCATGCACGCTTCCGCGAGGAGGACTTTAAAGTCGCTGTCCGGAAAAGAACTCAATGGTAAGTTCTTGGCTCGCCTGCAACTCCAAGGCGACGCCACGTTCGTGCTTGACGGCAAAGTCGTCTCGATGGAGCCCGCGGCCATCGATGATATCGATGTCATGGCGCTAGGCAGCGGCAGGGCCCGATGGGTTCCCGCCGCTTACATCAAACCGGAGAACCTTGCATCCGTCGTCCGTTCGACATGGCGTAGCGGCAAGAACGTGGCTGTCAATCTTAAGAACTGGTTCGACTCATTGGCGCGTCTTGAGGAGACGGCCAGCAAACTCGCGGCGTACGCCAACAGCATGCCCTTAGAGCGCTATGCCAAGAAGGATTCCTTCGGCCGCATCGCGGGCCCGGAACTTAAACTAACGCTCATCCGTTCGCGTCTCAACGAGATGATGCATCAAACGATCGACCCGCTGGTCGCGGAAAGATTGAGCGGCAACCTCGCCATCTGGAGCTATCGCAACGATGCCATCGCCGCCGACTTAAAGACGTATATCAACGGAGCGTCCGAGCGTATGACCCCTGTGCATCATTCAGTGATCGAGCATCTCGGCGTCTATGTCAGCGTCGTCAATAAGGAACTGTCGAGTTTGAGCGCTGCGGCGCCGCACGGCGACGCGCTCGATAGCGACGGTCTATCGGAACTCGCATTTGACGCCATTGAGAGGCTGGAAAGCGGCGAACTGGCGGCGTCAAAAGATAAGTTCGACACCAGCGTCGCCGCGCTGACGGTCTTGTTATCGGATTTCGAGGATATGGGCTTCGATCTGACTGATGAGGAGATATCGTTCGTCATGGGGAAATTCGAACAATTCCAGGACCCGAAGATGCGTATGCGCTATCAGATGCAACGCTTAGCTTTAAGCTACCCGCAAAACAACGACTCCGTATATATCGTGGCGGCGAAACCAGCGGGGCGTATCAGCGTACCGAACGGTGATTTCCTTAAGGATTTAGGCGCGTTCGCTCGCTCTTGGAGCGTCAGGCAAAATGGAAAACTTCACGTGATCGGCGCTCCGTTGACGGTCGGCGCGCTTTTTGACACGCTTGAGAGTCATGGCTGGACGATCGAGCGGACTTATGCATCCGATAACGCCGCTGAGGCGTTTGCTAAACAGATGCCAAAGACGATCTGGGATGAAGGTCGGGTCATGGCGACCCTATTGGGCTTGTCGTTAGTATTCGTGCCACAGACGGAAAGCGCAACCAGTTTGGCTGCAACTTCTGTTTCGCAGGCGTTTTCAGGCGGTTCTTTAGCTTTTGCCGCCGCTGCGACGGTTGTTATCGCCGGGATATTCAAATGGCTCGGCGCCGGACGTAAATCCGATCTGGTCGAGGTCGAACCGGCATCGGAAAGGAGCGCTGTCGTACTCGCCAAAGACAATCTAAACACGCCAGAGAGTCCTGCGCATGCCGAAATGGGCGCGGGGAAAACGCTTTATAAGGTTTCTTCTCATATCAAAGCCGCATGGCAATCCCTCGCCGCGGCGCAGCGGCTCGGGATGAAGGGTCTGCCCGGTCTGGCGCAATTGCGTGAAGCCCATGCGTTGATGGATAGTTCGCATGGCATAAAAGGTTTTAAAAATAACGCGATCGAGAACCTGACTAAAGCGCATGGCGCATTGCATGAAGCGATAAAACTTTTAAACCACGTCGAACTTAAGACGGTATTCGCATCTAATAATAGCGGTGACCTTAAAAAACGACGCCTTGAAGACGCGATACGCGAAGTCGCTTGGGCGCGGGATGTATTGGCAGACTTGATCGAGGCGATGATCGTATACCATCACACTGGCGGGAAACTTTATAGTCTAGCGTGGCCAGTGATGGCGATGGCCATGTATCCAGAGTATCCCGCGTTGACGGCGGCGGCGCTGGCGGCGTTTGCCGCGATATCTTTGTTCAAGAAAGCCGCTATGCCCGCGACCGGTGCGGCTACGCCGTGGATCGAGGCTGTCAGTTGGGAAAAGCATTTCAGATATCTTTCCAGGGTGGCGGGGGGATCGCAGGACTATATCCAGGATAACCTAGGCGTGCAATGGAACGCCGGACTTTATAATGCGACCGCTCCTACATATGGTCATAAAACAGTCGATATCGCGTTGTTTAAAAGCAAACTCTCCTCGGCGTTCCCGTTGTTGCCGCAACCTGCGGGCAATATGATCGTGCGCCTGCCCGACCTCGGCGTCTTGCTTGACGCGCTCAAAAAACGCTATAGGTTGCACGTCATACTCATCGATGAATCACACGGAATCACGCTGACTGCGGGCAGACGCCTGGAAATGCTTTCCGAAGGGCAAGTTCCCGTCCGTATGGCGGACTTGTTGGCGCAATTACCTTATCTCTTCGAGCTCCGGCAGGCGCCGTTGGTCAGGATGTCGAAATTCATGCTCAACCTGATCCATAGTCCACTAGCGCTCGATGAGAATGGCGCGGACTTGATCACGGAGATCATCTCCAAATCAGCCGATTTTTCGAACGCACAGACCTATCAACTCTCCAACGCGGCCGACGCCGAGCATTGGCTCGCCGGGCAGACGGCGGCGGTCATCAAATACAGGTTGATCGGTTCGCACTGGGATAGTTATGATTTAGGAAGCACTCCCCAGCACGACCAAGCGCTGTTGGAGCAATTCAAGATCTGGGCAGAGCGGCAAGGCCATTTCGGCCGGACCCTGGCCGAAGAGCTCAAGGGGAAACTCTTGAAGGCAAGCAAGCAGGTGACCAAGGCGGATATATCTCCCTCACTCCCTCCCTCCGCCGAAAACACCGCGATACTCGCCTCCGCCGCACTGCCCCGCTTTGACGCATCCGGCTCGCCTCCGCCGCAGCTTGCCGCAAGCAAGCCCGCAAACCCCCGCGCTGCGGGGGTTATTGATTCTATGCGAAGGCGAAATTCACAGCGAGGAGCGACCAGTCTTAGCGCTGTCGTTGATATAGCCGCTGCAATCAGCCTGGCCTATCTCGCTTATGTTGGATTCGCTCATGCTCCAGAGGTCTGGCAAGAACTTAGCCGCTATCTTCAAGGATATAATGGCCTGAAAATTGCCGGCTTAGCCGCGAT
>JBBTGF010000394.1:0-3824 GCA_038041525.1 Elusimicrobiota bacterium
ATCGCTCCCGCAATCAAAACCAGCGCTTTGCCCACGGACAACAGCACCTATTTCCGTGGCGTTCATATCGTACTCATCTCGGCGGATATGCAGGCGCGGATCTCTGACGCCATGCGTATCTTCAGCGAAGCCGCGCTAAGCATGCATGCTGCAAGCCGCGCGCCCGCTGCGATCGTCGGGCTCAAGCATAAGTCAGGCGACGTCCGCCATGCATTCGGCGTCTTTTACTTAGACAGCCGCTTCGTATCCCTATTGCCAAGCTATCCACGACTGCAAACCGACGCGGGTAATAGTCGAACCGGCGCGTTCCTGATGCGCCAATGGCGCCATGGACCGCACCTGCTAGGCCTACGGCTCTACCATGAGCGTAATCTCTCGAGTGATTTCACCGGCTCATCGCTCTCACATGCGCCCCCATGGCCGCGCGACACGTTCTCACTGCTGGCCGATTCCCGCACGCGCTTAGACCGCAACGGCTCTCTCTACAACAAACTGCAAGCTGATCTAGAGCCCTATCTCATCAACGCCAACTCTGACGCGCGCGTCACGGATATCCAAACCTATTCTTGGCGCGGGCAGTTCGATCGTAAGCAAAAAGCCGCCCTGTCGACATTCGGCATACGGCTGGCCTTAGAGCACTGTGCCCAAAGCTCCAGGCGCAATGCCTATGGCGGCGTCATCTTTGCGCAACGGTCTATGCTCCTGCGGCAAGGTCTATCTCTCTATCTGAAACTGACCGCGTTCGATCTAAGCAGAGGGCTGTTCGCGTCGCGAAATATATACATCGGCACAAGCGAACCCTATTGGCAAGGCGCTCATCTCTCCTCGGTCGCCTATCAGTCGCTCTTCGCTTCCTATGCCCCAAGAGGTTACCGGTCGGCAGCGGCTCTAAGCGCAAGACCGGCGAGCGGCTTTACAGCCTGGTTCAAACTCGGGCGCACCCATCTGCTCGCCGACCATCCACGCACTCTTTATGATCTCAAGTTCGAGATCACCTTGAGCCATTGAATGACCCATTTGGCATAATACCAGAGTCATATGCCACTCTTCATCGTGCTAGCCCTACTGACGACAGCCAACCTACACGCCGATAATTCGCAACAACGCATCTATGGTTTCCATCTGCTTAACTGGAGCCGCGACGGCTACGGGCAAGATACCGCCAAAGGCGAGATCGTCAAAATCTCGCAAACCGGGGCCGGTTGGGTCTCTTTAGTCCCCTCTTGGTACATGACCAAGGATACGGATATCGAGATCATCGCGGAAGCGCGCACGCCCAGCGACGAGGCGCTTCTAGCGGCCGCCGCCAATGCCAAAGCCAACGGCCTGCGCGTGGCCTTAAAACCGCACATCGACACGCAAAACGGCAAGTTCCGCGGCTATATCCGCCCCACGGATGAACGCGAGTGGTTCAAAAACTACTGGCGCCTGCTGCGTCATTACGCGCGCTTAGCCAAAGCCATGGACGCCGACCTCCTTATCGTAGGCACGGAACTCTACTCGATGACAAGAAAACGCCACACCTATCTCTGGAAAGCCATGATCGCCGACTTGCGCCAGATCTACGCAGGACCCATGACATACTCAGGCTTCCTATTCGAATGGGAAAGTATCGGATTCTGGGAAGACTTGGATTTCATCGGCATCAGCGCCTATTTTCCCATGGGAGGGCCAGGTTCGAGCTCGGACGCGGACCGCTTGGCCAGCGTCTGGACACGCCACCATATCCCAAAGCTGTTGGCCGCCAGCAAGGCTCACGACCGGCCCGTCCTCTTCACCGAACTCGGCATCTCCAGCATGAAGCAAGCGCATGTCGTACCCTGGGTCTACAAGAAATACAACCGCATCGACCCGGACATGCAGTCGAACTATTACAAAGCCTACTTCAAGGCCTTCGCCAACGAAGGACCGTGGTTCAAGGGATTCCTCTCCTGGGGCTGGACCGTCGACACTAACGACGGCGGACCCAATGACCATACGCATACGCTGGAAGGCAAACCCGTCCTTAAACTTTTAGAAAGCGAATTCAAAGCCGCCAGCGGCCGCTAAACTCCTCCTGTCAAAATCCCATTCCCAGGGCTATCCTTATTACAGGTGCTTTTTATATGCGCTATCTGGCTGTTTGCCTGGTTTTCCTTGGGCTGACATTAGCCTCGGCTTTTCCGCAAACGCCGCCTACGAACCTCAAAAAGAATAAAAAAACCCTTTACCCTGACGTGACGCCAAAAAAAGGCTTCAAAGCGCACGTCGATATCTCCGACAATAACGTGGAATTCGGCGGTCGCTACCAGTTCCCAGAGTGGCTTGAAGTCGCGCTGCGCATGGGGCTGATGAGCGGCTGCAGCTTCCTGGGAGGGCGCTGCGTACCCAATCCCACGTTGCGACCGAGCCCCTACACGACTCTCGCCACCAAGGTCGAAGGCTCTGTCGCCGGAGTGAAAGTGATGCTGCTGCCTACAGTCAGTTACGCTCAATTCAACACGCAGCAAACCATCGTCCCCGATGTCCCTAATGAAAAATTCCGCGCATTCAAAAACAAGAGCGCTGATAGCGGCGCCATGAGCCTTTACTCGCATATATTAGTTCCCATCAACATCGCTACCGGAAAAGCGGCAGCCGTGTTCGGTCTAGGCACGGGCAATTGGCAGCTCTATCCGCACGGTTCAGGCTCCAAGGGCCAGGCTCTCAACGAATTCAACGCCACCATGGCAGCCGGTTACAAACTCGGCAAGAACGAAATAATGCACGTCGAAGGGCAAGTCACCAGCTTCCTTGGTGCGAAGGATAATTATCGGAATCCAGCAAAGCAATTTGTCCTTAGCGGCGTACGCGGCGCAGCCGACATCACCAGCAAAAAAGGCTCCGGTGATTTTTTTAGTACCTGGGCGCGCTTTCGCCATGACCCCAACGCGCTCTCCCGCGCTGAATTCGGCTCCGCCGCGGCGATCAAGGTCAATGGCAAGGATACGGCATCCGTCTCCGGCGCCGCGCGCTATCAGAAAGGCATGAACATGATGAACCCGGACGCCATCGGCGCCAGCGGCAAGATCAGCTACCAATTCGGCTCCGGCTGGGGCAAGGGCCTCTATGGCGGAGCTGACGGACATTATTTGGATCGCGTCAACCAAGGCACCCCTCTTGCTCCCGACTACTCGGCAGGGATATTCTTAGGCTACCAAGCGCCCGATGGCACGCTCATTGTCAAGGCCAGAAAAAATCTCGCGCGCGGCTACGGCGATGAACGTCAAGACGTCTATAACGATCTCTTGGAACACGGCGTCAGCACCACCCCGGAATTTGAAGCTAGATTAAGATCAGCTCTAGAAAAATCATCCACCCTAGGCGCTTTCGCTAAAAACCTTAAACCCAACGATATCAGAGACATCCTCATGGCGTTGGAAGTCATGACCCGCACGCAGGAAGAACTGAACTATAATTACGGACCGGATTCGACGAACACGCCGGACGGACAAAGCTCATTCAAAGCTTGGCGGGATAGCTATCTGAACAACCAAGCAAAGCCAGCCTTCGACTGCACCGCTTCAGCGCAGACGGCGGTTGACTTAAGCGTCGCTATGGCTAAACAAGCCAATATAGCCCTTAGCGCAGCGACCGTAAGCCTGCAGGCCAATGACAAAGACAGCCAAGTCGGAGGGCACGCGATAGCGGCGCTCTTCGATAAAAGCATCGGCTTCATCCTCGTTGATTGGGGTCGCATCCAGATAACCGGTACCGCAGACCCGAAAATAGCTATTTCGCAATATGATGGCCGCGAAGCTACGGCCTCGGCCCTCCACTACTATAGCGGCGGTGAAACCGGCGCG
>JBBTGF010000395.1:0-4487 GCA_038041525.1 Elusimicrobiota bacterium
ATGTCCATGTACATGGGGATAGGCTTGACCCGCAGGAAAGTGAAGGTTGTGAGCGGTCGTCGAGGCGGGAAGTCGTACTGACTAGGCGGCTGAAGGCAAAACTCAAAGAACTTAATCCCGATGCCAACGAGAATACCTTGGACAAAGCCGTCCGCAAGGTGACCAGCCTGCAAGGCGCCAGCCTGCTTGGAATAAACAAGGCATTCCATCACGACCTGATATCGAACATCTCTATAGAACAGGAGACCGGTAGCGGACGGCGCAACCTTACCGTCAGATTCATCGATTTCGATGATCCGAAGAACAATGAGTTCTTGGTGGTCGATCAATTCTCGATCAAGGGTCCCAAGGTCACTGACCGGCCGGATATCGTCATCTTCGTCAATGGCATTCCCCTGGCTGTCATCGAATGCAAAAGTCCGATAGCCAGGGAGACCGGAGTGACAGACGCCGTTGAACAGCTTTTACGCTACCAACGAGAGATCCCCTCCTTGTTTTACGCTAATCAGATCGTAGTCGGGATCAATCTCTTCAAGGCTAAATACGCCACGATCGGCGCGACGAGCGAGGACTTCCATGAATGGAAAGCTAAATCAGAGGAAAAACTGCCGATCTTAACCGACCACCCTTGCGTAAAGGAGATGCTGGAACTCAAAGCTATCGAGACAAGCGACCTGCCTAGGACTCCAGCCGCGCAAGACGTTTTAATCGCCGCGTTATTCAATAAGAATAATTTTCTAGACATCATCCGCAACTTTATCGTCTTCGATACGCAAGAAGGTAAGGTCACAAAAAAGATCTGCCGTTATCAACAATTCGCCGCAGTGCAGAAGATTGCGCGCCGAGTACTTGAAGAAAAGGAAAAAAAGGGCATCATCTGGCATTGGCAAGGTTCAGGAAAATCACTCACTATGCTGTTTGCCGCGCTCAAATTACGTAGAGAAGACGAGCGCCTAAAAAACCCCTACTTTCTGATCGTCACCGACCGCAGGGATCTAGACAGACAGATCGCCGGCACCTTCCAAGATTGCGGTTTTCCCGACCCGGTACGCGCTGAAAGCTCCAGCGAACTCTATCAGCTACTGTCGGCAGGCGTGGGGCGCACTATCATGACAACGGTACAAAAATTCAGAACACAACCCGAAGCGCCCCTGTCCACGGCGCAAAATATCATCGTCTTGACGGATGAAGCGCACCGCACGCAATACGGGAATCTAGCTTTCAATCTAAGGAAAGCGCTACCCAATGCCGTCTTTCTGGCGTTCACTGGAACCCCTCTCGATAAGCAAGACCGCAATACCTATAGGTTATTCAGCCCGGAAGGGGAGAGGTACCTAGATAGATACGACATCCATCAAGCCCAGGAGGATGGCGCCACCGTCCCCATGAAATATTCGGGCCGCTTAGCGTCATTGCACCTCATCGGAGCATCCCTTGACGCTTTACTCACCAGGCTATTCCCCGATGCGGACAAAAGTGAGCTTGCGCGGATCAAACAACGCTATGCAACCATCGACACGCTGGCCACGGCGCCCGCCAGGATCGAAAGGATCGCCTTGGATATCCTTGAGCATTACAACCAGACGGTCAAACCCAATGGCTTTAAAGCCATGATCGTGGCGGAAAGCAGGGCGATGGCGGACCTCTACAAGCAGGCTTTAGACAAATTCGCCGATCCCTCTCTATCCGCTGTCATCATGACCTCCGACGAAAGGAACGATCCGGAAGAATGGAAGATCAAGTATCGCCTCACGCAAGACGACGAGCAAAGATTCAAGAAGAAATTCGAGGACCCCACGGACCCGCTGTGTTTTCTCATCGTCTGCGACAAACTCCTGACCGGTTTCGACGCGCCCATCCTGCAAGCGATGTATCTCGATAAGCGCCTGAAAGAACACACACTCCTGCAAGCAGTAGCGCGTACCAACAGGACTCATCCCGGAAAAAATCATGGTCTGATCGTCGATTATGTAGGTATCGATAAGGAACTAGCTAAAACCCTTGAACAGTTCGACGCTCAAGAACTGCAAGGACTCTTTCGCGCCGATGACGTCGAACGGGAGCTAAAATGCCTGGAACAGCATCGGCAAACCTTCAAAAGCATCTTTGTCGACGTCACTTTCGATGCGCCATCGCGCGACATCATCCAACAATGCCTTGACATCCTCAAGGACGAAAAAATACGTGGTGAATTCGACTTGAATTTCCGCGCCTTCACCAAAAGTATGGATTTTTTGATGCCCGACCTGCGCGTCGAGCCTTATCTTAAGGATTTCAGATTGCTTGGCGTGATCCGCGAGGGCGCCAAAAATCTTTTCAATGACGAACGTTTGAGCATGGACATCGATTTCAGCCGCAAGGTTAAAGGCCTTATACATGCCCACATTGTCAGCGAAGGGATCGAAACCCTCCTTGAGCCGTTGATCATAACCTCCGTGGACTTTTCCCAGCGCCTAGACGAAAAGGGGTCAGATAGAACCAAGACTATCTACCTAGAACACGCTTTGCGTGCCTCGATCAAGTCATTCAAAGCGCAGAATCCCGTTTTTTTTGGTTCACTGCAGGACCGTCTGGAAGAAATCATCAAGGATCAAGATAGGTCAAGGCGTGATGACGCCGAAACTCTGCGCACGTTGCTAGAGATCAAAAAGGAAATCGAACAAACGGAAGCCACAGCCAAAAAAATGGGGTTAGACAGCGCCATGCAATTCGCATTCTATGGATCGATCACAGACCATAAAACGCAGATTCACTTTACTAACCAACAGGAACAAGCTGACCTAGCCAAAAAGATCATCGATATCGTGCGCGAACGCGCGGTGACCGGATGGGTCGAACGTGAAGACGTGCAAAAAGAAATGCGCCGCGAGATCAAACGCTTGTTAAGAGACACTGGATGCGCTGAAGGCGACTTGGCATCCATCGTGCGGGAAATGATCGAATTGGCCCAGCATCACATCAATATCTAACCATGGAAAGGACAAAAGAACTCGTCAACGGGGAATCCTTCCCCTTATTTGGACGCAATTACCGTCTGCAATTGATGCCCTCTACCGATGCGAAACAAGACGGTTGTGCAACGCAAAACGGCCGTCTTGTCATCAATGCAAACGCGAAAATCAGAGAAAATATTGAAAACTGGTATTGTCGCGAACTTGAGATAAAAATACGAGAAATTATCTCCAGATATTCTGCGATCCTTAAAGTCATCCCAGGTGATCTAAGGATCAGCAAACGCGGACATTCCTGGGGTAGCTGCTCAAAAAATGGGAATCTAAGCTTCAACTGGCGACTTGCCATGGCGCCTGTGTCCGTCATTGAATATGCCGTTGTCCATGAACTCTGCCATCTTAAAACACCGGATCATTCAAAGTGTTATTGGAGCCTACTTAAATCCGTACTCCCTGACTATGAGCGTCAGCGCTCTTGGCTTCGCGAGAAGGGTGAGGGATTATTTTGGCTCTTTAATTGACCCGGCCATGACGCATAATCTAAGCATACACTCATGAACATCGGCAAGATAACGCTCACTGGACCTATGCGCCTGGCCCCTATGGCCGACATCACTAACGCCCCCTTTCGGCTGGTGGCCAGGGAATGCGGCAGCGCCATGTCGACCAGCGAGGAGATCGAGGTCAAAGCCTTCTTACTCGCTAATATCCGCAGCCTGCACGCGACTGCGTTCTTCCCTGAGGAACGCCCCATCGCCCTACAACTACTCGGCCACGACCCGGATGAATTAGCACAGGGCGCCACTAAAGCCGAGGGGCTGGGCGCCGACATCGTGGACTTAAACATGGGCTGCCCTGTGCCCAAGGTGACAAAGAAGGGCGAGGGCGCTGCCCTGATGAAAGACCCCGCGCACGCGGTCAAGATCTTCAAGGCCATGCGCAAAGCGATCAGTATCCCCCTGACCGTCAAGATCCGCGGCGGTTGGGATGACGCGCATTTGAATGCCGTGGAGATCGCACGTCTAGCCGAAGCTGAGGGCATCGACGCCATCACCGTGCATCCGCGTTCCCGCGCGCAGAGGTTCATGGGGTTGGCCCCTTGGCAGACCATCACTGATGTGGTGCGCGCGGTCAAGATACCGGTCACCGGCAACGGCGACGTCAAGTCGCACGCCGACGCGCGGCGCATGATGCAAGAGACCGGATGTCAGTCCGTCATGATCGGACGCGGCGCTTTAGGCAGACCTTGGGTGTTCAATGAAACACTAGATGCGATGGCGCCCGAACAGCGCTGGGATTACAAACTAGGCATCGTCACGCGGCACAAAGACCTCATGGAGAGTAACGGCAACCCAAAGCGGCGCACCTTGCAGGTCAAGAAACATCTCGTCTGGTATTCGAGTTCGATGCACGATGCCGCGCGCATCCGCCATCAGATCTTCCTCTCTAAAAGCTCACAAGAAGCTTGGGACATCTTCATACAAGCCTGGGAACTCTGGCGCCGCCTCTACCTGGAACCCAAACCTACGCCTTCCT
>JBBTGF010000396.1:0-5710 GCA_038041525.1 Elusimicrobiota bacterium
CTTCTTCCCCTTCAATGATGAATTTGACGTTCAGGGGCAGGCCGCCCGTCATCTTGATCAGGGCTTCACAAGCCTTGATATGGATCATCACCTGGCCTTTATCGTCAGCCGTACCCCGGCCGTAGAGCCGGCCATCCTCGAGCCAAGGATCGAACGGCGGGTGTTTCCATTGCGTCAACGGGTCGACAGGCTGGACGTCCATGTGTCCATAGATGAGCAAGGTAGGCAACTTGGGGTCTTCGATACGTTCGGCGTAGACTGAAGGGTGTCCTTTAGAAGTCAACAGCTTGGTCTTGAAACCCAGACCACCCAACATGCGGCTGACATGATCACCAGCACGCAAGACGTCGCTTCTGTGTTTCGGCAAGCCCGAGATGCTGGGGATCTTGAGCCACCCTACAAGCTCACCTAAGAAACGCTTCTGATTGGCCTCGATATACCTAACAACCCGCGCTTCTGACATACCCACCTCCGCAGAACTGACGCTGCTATTCTATGTAGTCTTTGAGCAATTTACTACGTGAGGGGTGTCTTAATTTACGGATCGCTTTAGCCTCGATCTGGCGCACGCGCTCGCGCGTGACCTTGAACATCCTGCCGACTTCCTCTAAGGTCCTCGGGTATCCGCTCTCCAGACCGAAACGCAAGCGTACGATCTGCGCCTCGCGCTTCGAGAGGGTCTTTAAGACCTTCTCGATCTCCCTGCGCTTGAGGAAGTTGATAGCGGAATGCTGCGGAACCTCGCCTTCCTTGTCTTCGACGAAATCCTCGAGTCTCGAGTTCTCGTCACCGATCGGCATAGCTAAAGACAGCGGTTCCGGGATGATCTTTAAAGCCGCCCTGACTTTATCGGGCGAGATGTGCAGACTCTCGCTATATTCATTGATCTTAGGGTCACGGCCCCAGACCTGCCGGAACTTCCGTTGCACCTTGGCCAATTTAGAGATCATCTCCTTCATATGGACAGGGATGCGGATGGTACGCGCCTGGTCGGCGATAGCACGGTTGATGGACTGGCGTATCCACCAAGTGGCGTAGGTCGAGAATTTGAAGCCCTTCTTGTATTCGAACTTCTCGACGGCGCGGATGAGGCCAAGACTGCCCTCTTGGATGAGGTCTGAAAGCTCCAAAGACGAGACGCCCATGTGCTTTTTGGCGATAGAAACCACCAAGCGCAAATTGGCGCGGATAAGCTTGATCTTGTCTTCAAGTATCTTTTCTTCAAGGTCGACGATCTTCTGGCTCAAACCAAGCAACTCTTCCTTGCTGATGGGCAAAGTTGCCAGCGTCTTGGCACGCCTGTCGACGACGTTCTTGATGTTATTGGCCAGGGTCTCGGCCGCAGTAGGCGCGAAACGGGTCCGTTTCTGGAAATCCTTGGCGTCGATCTTGCCGGCCTGATACGCGGCGAAGAGGTCAAGGAACACCTTATGATGGAGTTTTAAGTGCATCTCATAGCGCTCGATCTCGGTATCGCATTCCCGGATACGTCCGGAGAGACTCTTGATCTTGTTGGTGACGCGCTTGATCTTCTCCTGATTAAGGTTCAAGTCGATGATGCACTCGGCGATCGTCTTCTTGAGCTCATAGATAGCGAGTTTATATTTGTTGCTCTCGCGCTCGGTCTTGGCTGCCTGAAGCTTGGTGTTCTCGCGCACGAGTTTCTTCTCCTGTTTGGCGATGAAAGAGACGGTCTTGCGGATCTTTTTGCGCATGTTAGAAAGCTCAAGGTCGGTACGCTTCCCGCGCGGCATGAGTTCTTTGGGCGTCATCTCTTCTTGCTCGATCAAAGATTCCCAGTTCTCGATCTCGCGGTACGTCATCGGGCTCTCCAGCACGATCAAACGCAATGCCCGCGTCCTCTCGTAGACGTTCCTGGCAAGACTGACTTCTTCCTCACGGGTCAAGAGCGGCACGCGGCCCATCTCGGAAAGATACATGCGTATCGAACTCAAAGCTTCGGCGCTCTTAGCCGCCTCCGCCAAGAGCTGCACGTCCTGGTTCTGGCTTTGGTTGGTCTCTTCGCGCGAACGCACTTGGCCCTTGCCTTGGTCACGATCGACGACCTTGATACCTAAGTCTTCCAGGGTCTCGAGGAAATTATCCATATCCTCGGGACCGACGCCCCCGAAGATCGATTTTTGGATATCTTCGAATGTCAGATATCCATGTTCTTTACCGATCTCGATCAAGTCTTTCAATATCGTCTTTGTATCCATCTGGTTCTCCTTTAAGCTTTCAAAATCTTAGAGATCTCGGCGTAGCGGGCCAGCATCTGCGGCTCGCAGGGCTCGGCCTTGGTACGCTTGAAATCCATGGTCTTACGCAGGTTCTCAAGCTCGCGCTTGAGTTTCCTACGCTTGAACTCCTCGACATAATACGCGATACGATCCTTCAACGACTCGGCATGCAGACGCGTCTGTGCCGTCAGCGAGATGCGCGCCAAAGTCTGCTGCCACTCCGCTTCGCCGGCATCCTGCCCGCTGCTTAAGACATAGTGCGCGATGCTGGGGCTGTCGAAATCCATCGCAGTCACCTGCGCATCCTCGAGGGCGCCGCGCACAGCCTGCGCGTCAGCCAGCGCCACCGCCAGGATACTCTCCTCAAGGCTCAAGTCCCAGTGCTTCCCTTCAGGAGTACGCGCTTTGGCATCGGCACCCTGTCCCGCCGCAGGCACGACGGACGTCCGCTGCTGGCTACTGACAAAATTCCACAACTCGCGCTCAAGGCCCGTGGCATCGAGCCGCAAAGCCTGCGCGATGCGGATGACCGCTTCCCTGCGCTCGACTTCACTGATGATGGCAGCCAGCGTCGGTAACATCTCCTTAGCCAAAGCCAACATCGTGGCGCTGTCCATGCGGGCCTTGCCGTCGAGCTTCATCTGGCGCCTGTGGTCCAACTCGAACTCTAAAAAATCCTTGCTCGCCGTCTTCTCGAGCTCCTCAAAAGCGGCTTTCCCGTGAGCCAAGACGTATTCGTCCGGATCGAGCCCATCAGGCAGATTCAAGACTCTGACCGTGAGCCCCTGCGCGATGAGCAAGCGGGCGGCGCGCACCGCCCCGTTCATCCCCGCGGCGTCCGGATCGAAGAGGATGACACAGTTGTCCGCGAAACGCTTGAGCATCCTGGCATGATTCGGTGTCAAAGAACCGCCCATGGGTGCCACTGCCAGGTTCACGCCCGCCTGATAGAGCCCCGCCACATCGAAATAACCTTCGACGATGAACACTTTGTTCTGACGGCGGATGTCGTCCTTGTTGAGCGACAGACCGAAAAGGATGTCGCTTTTATGGAACAACAAAGTATCCGGCGAATTCAGATACTTCGGCCCATATTGGTCCGTACCGATGACCCTGCCGCCGAAACCCACGACCCTGCCTTGCGTATCAGAGACCGGGAACAATATCCTGCCTCTGAAAAAGTCGATATACTTCCCGTCCCGGCTCGAGAGCGTCGCCAAGCCCGCCTTTTCCAAAATACGCGGTTCGACGCCGTGCTTGGTCACTAGCATGCTTAAAAGCCAGTTCGGACCACGGGGCGCCAAGCCGATGGCGAATCTTTCCAGCGTCGCTGCGGTTAATTTACGCCCATCGAGATAGCGCCGCGCCGCGTCCGCTGCCGGGTCCTCGCGCATCCCCATGGCGCTGCGATATATCCCTTGAGCAAGCTCGAGGGCCTTTCGCATCTCCCCCTTGAGCTTCTCCTCGCCGCTGACCGCCCTGCCGGCGGGCTTAGGTAGCCCGTAGATCTCGCAAAGCGCTTCGATCGCCTCGGGAAAACTCACATTTTCTACCTGTTGATAGAATCTGATCGCGTCCCCGCCGGCATTGCAGCCGAAGCAATAATACAACCCCCTCTCCGTGTTGATGTTAAACGACGGAGTCTTCTCCTCATGGAATGGACAACAAGCTGACCAGGACCTTCCGGTCCGCTTGATATCCTTAAGATACCCGCGCGCCAACTCAAGTAGATCTAAGCGTGCGCGCAGGGCGTCTAATTGCTCCATTTACGATACTATCGCAGCGGTCAATAAGGACGGCGGCGGCGTAAGCGCTTTCTGGCCTCCGCGGCTTTGCGTTTGCGTTTCTCAGAAGGAGACAGGTAATGTTCGCGCTTGCGGATTTCCTGCAGCACGCCTTCCTTTTCGCATTCGCGCTTGAAACGACGTAACGCCTCTTCAAGCGATTCACCCTCACGTAGACGGACTTCGGGCAAAGAGTATCACCTCCTAAAATAAAAAACTGGCCGATCGTCGGGCAATAAAAAATCTAAGGCCTGTTCACATCCAGTGTTTTGGCCTTCTGATTCTAGCCTGGAGGCCAGGCGAGCCTTCTGCCGCCAAGTAAGTGGTAATGAATATGATCCACGTTTTGGCCGGCCGATCGTCCGTTATTCAAAACCAGACGAAAACCTTCGAGCCCGCCCTTGACCGCCACTTGAGCCGCGACATGCTGGATCTCACCTAAGACCGCGGCATCCTCGGCTTCGGCCTGCGAAAGGGCAGGGATATGTTTGACCGGGCATAACAAGATATGCGTCGGCGCCTGCGGATTTATGTCTTTGAATGCGACGATCCGCTCGTTTGAAAAAACAACTTGTGCCGGAATCTCACCATTGATGACCCGGCAGAACAAACACGCTGACATGCGTTTTTGATTATATCAATAATCGCTCAACGTACCGATGCCAGAGTCCTTAATAGGCTCGAATAAACGGTAGGTTCACGTTCGTAAGTATACCAGACCCTTTTGGGATCGAGCGCCACGGCGGCCAATGGACCTTTGGAAATGGGCAATCGCCATATCCCCGTGACCGTCATCTGCTCGTCGATCTTGCCGGATACGATGTTCGACGTCGTGGCGTCAGCCATCATGAAGCCTCCTGCCGACTTATAGAAGGCGACCGGCGATTCCACCGGGGCTTTCATGGAAGAGAGCACTCCCATCCGCTGCGGATCATGCGCATAGATGCGCCCCTGACGCGCATCACAGCTCCATAATACTTCACCATCCCAGCTTAGACACGACGGCGCCGGTCCCGGGGACGTTACCGCCGAAATCAACGCCAAACCGGGGGTGAGCTTTCGCTTCTCGATGACTTTCCTCCAGGAATCGGCGATATAGATAGCGTCAGCGGATATCGCCACGGCCGTTATATGCACTGAAGTTAACCGGTGACGCCGTTTCTCGAACAAGCGGCCGCCGGTGAGCGTATATTCATAAAGGGTCTCCTGTACCCAATCCGCGACCCATAGGTCGTCGCCAACCAAGGTCACGGCGATCTGATTGGCCGACAATGCGGGATATGCCCTGGTCCGCGACAGGCGACGATCGGCCACAGCGACAAGCGCCGCGCATGCCCCAGCCAAGACCACGACCAAGAACGATTTCTTACCCGCAGACAGCCGCGACCATCCGTTTGTCGGCAGCCTGGAACTCACCGCTACGGCTTGCGCCGCTGGCTCCCGTATCTTCTGCGCCAACCTACGCTCGTGTTTAGAGGCGCTTGAACGCAGCTTCGCGGCATCAAGGATCATGGCGACAGCCGCGGCCAGGTCACGATTGTGGAACGGCTTAGCCAGGCACTTATCGGCGCCCAAGCGTTTAGCTTCCTCTAGCAACACCGGGTCGCCGAATCCCGTTATCATGATCACCGGCAGTCTCGCGTCTTTGCTGCGGATGTGCTTGAGGATCTCAAGACCGTCCATGGC
>JBBTGF010000396.1:5720-6979 GCA_038041525.1 Elusimicrobiota bacterium
CAAGTCGAGCAAGACTAGGTCGATGCCGCCGGCGGCCACGATAGCCAGAG
This sequence comes from Elusimicrobiota bacterium, assembly GCA_038041525.1. Classification (GTDB taxonomy): domain Bacteria; phylum Elusimicrobiota; class Elusimicrobia; order JACQPE01; family JACQPE01; genus JBBTGF01. Next base: position 5,771 of record JBBTGF010000396.1, read on the forward strand.
CCCCCGGCCCCTCGGCAGCCTCCGTCACGTCGTGACCCAGCCTCTCGAGCAGGCGTTTAAGCGACAGCCGCATGTCGGCTTCATCGTCAACGATAAGTATCTTAGACATGGCGTATCAGTCGGTGGGCAGGAGCATCTCCACTTTGGTCCCCTTCCCTAACGTGCTATCGATCTTAAGACTACCCGCATGGGCGATGACAACCCGCTTGACGACAGCGAGTCCCAGGCCCGCGGCATCAGGTTTGGTGGTGAAGAACGGATGCGTCACGAGTTTCAAGTTCTCCGGTTTGATACCCATCCCGGTGTCTTCCACGCTCAAGCTGACCATGCCATGGATGTCTTCACAACGTTGACAGCCCACCTTTAGCGACCCTCCCAAAGGCATGGCTTCCAGCGCATTGAAGATGATATGCAATAACGAAGTCTTGAGCATCTGCGCATCGGCTTGCATGCGCGAGCGCCCGGCATAATAACTGCGCTCTAGCGTGACCCGCCTGCTGCGGCAAGCCGCTTCGGTGACGATCAGCGCGCTCTCCAGCAAGAACGCCGGTCTGACTGGCGTGCGCACGCAATCCAAGGGCTTGCAGAAATCTACGATCTCATCGAGCCTTTCATTCAAGGAATCGATACTCTTGCCGATCGCCGCGAAAGCATTGGCGTCGGCGCGGCGCTGACGCCGCGACACCGCCAGACTCTGCGTCAGACTCTGGATGACCCCCAAGGGATTGCGCACCTGATGCGCGAGATTGAAACCCACCTCATGGATCAATTCTTCATATACCGACATATCAGCCTCCTCTGCGTGTCACCTGGGCATAGGGATCGCGATGAGCTGTCCCACGGTCAGCTCGCCGGCGCGCTTCAGCGACGGCGCATTCGCCCGGTAGATCTCGATCCAGAGATCCGGATCGCCATAATAGCGTTGCGCCAGGGACCGCAACGTCTCTCCATCCTCGACGCGGTGCATGCGCATCCCAGCCGACGCATCACCGGAAACCTTCTCGGAACCCTGCGTCGGCACAGGCCGGGTATCTACGCTCAAATCCTTTTTAGTTTTAATGAGCAAATCGCGGGTCGCCCTGAGCTCCTCCTCAAGCCTCTTGAACTCATCCTCTCCCAAGGCCGGCCGCGCACCCGCCTGCCGGGCAGCTTCGCCCACCGCCCCCGAACCGACACGGTCTTCGAGCTCTTTGATGATCGCCGTGAGGT
>JBBTGF010000397.1:0-10135 GCA_038041525.1 Elusimicrobiota bacterium
ATGGCGAACTCGCCGAGGAAGTATTCGTAGATGCGCCCGAAGGCGTCGTAGTCCATCGAGGCGGGAATCTCGGAGACTTTTTTGAGCAGTTCCTTGAGGAGGGTGCTGGTGAAAAGGTTGTAGGTCTTGGGCAGGACGCCGGCGAGCTGCGGGTTGTGCTTCTCGATGTCGCGCATGGCGGCATTGACCTTCGCGCCGATGTTCTCGGCTTCAGGACGATTGAGCAAATGATCGAACCGCGCTTCGGCGGGCAGATAAAGGATGCCTTCAGTGTGATAGGCGGCGGGTTCATCCACACGCGAACCGCGACGAGTCGAAGCGCCTGACTTTTCAAACCTGGCGCGCAGGGTAGCGAAACGGACATCGGCAAAGCGCAAGAAAATCAGACCTAAGATCGGTCCAGAATACTGCTGGGCCTTAAGCCCGGAGTTAGCTCGAAACTGGTCAGCGGCATCCCAAAGCCGCTTTTCTAGCGCTTCATTAGCGGTATCTTTTTCCGATGGCGATACCCATTTCATATCGATGATTTACCTTAAAAGATTCTACCACTCTTCCTATAATCAACCAATGGACATCAACACCTTCGTCACTGCGTTCACTACCTTGTTCTTAGCTGAGATGGGCGATAAGACACAATTGGCGGCTATCACGTTGACGGCGTCATCAAGGAAGCCGCTGTCCGTGTTCCTGGGGGCGTTACTGGCTTTAGGCTGCGTGACGGCCCTGGGCGTCATCTTTGGGCAAGGGGCGCTCAAGGTCATCCCCGAGGTTTATCTTAAAAGGATGGCGGCCTGCGCTTTTATCGTGATCGGGGTCTGGATGCTGGTCAAACCTTAGTAGGAAAAATAAGACATCGCAAGGATGCCGAGCGCGGCGGCTGACGCCAATTTATATTCTTTATTGCGTAGCCACTGGGCAAAAGTCCACTGCGCCAAGACGTTTCGTGGGGCGCTCCTAGGGAAGAACGCCCACACGCGGGCGCAATATTCTTCCCATTCTTTACCGAATTTTCCGGCTAAGAACCGCTCCTCGGAGCGGATGGTGGGGTGATAGAAGATCACGGCCACCGCGCCCACGGCGAAAAGATTGACGACATCGCCGGTGAGATACCCCATCCCGACAGCCACTAAGAATGAACCAAGATAGAGCGGATGCCTGGTGAAAGCATAAGGACCGGTACATGCCAAAGTTTCCGACTTGCGCACCACGCCAGCCGCCCAGGAACGTAAAAAAACGCCCACAATGACCGCCAGCAGGCTCAAAGTGGCGGATGTATCGCTGAAAGCCAATGGATCATAAGGCCTGATGCCAAGGATGACGTCTCTTGCGATCAGAGTGATGAATACAGCGAAAGAAAACGAGACCCGATTCTTTTTTATGAATTCCATCATCATGATTCTACCGTTTTTACGCCGCGATTCCCGGCCTCGCGCTCGGAATATGTAGAATCTTCATTGGCATGAACCTAACGCCAAAAGAGCAACTTCTGGCCAGCATCGGCGTCTTCTGCGGCATCTTCTTAGCCGCCATCGAAGGCACCGTAGTGGCGACCGCCATGCCCACGGCCGTCAAATCCCTAGGCGGCATCTCGCTGATCCATTTCGTGTTCGCCAGTTATCAGTTAGCATCGACGACAAGTATCCCCATCTGGGGCAAATTAGGTGAACGCTGGGGCTTGCGTTCAACGTTCGTATTGGGCTGCCTGATCTTCTTGCTAGGCGGCATGACTTGCGGCACCACACACAATATCTATCAGCTTATCGCCGCGCGCTTCCTGCAGGGATTGGGCGCCGGCGCCATCTACCCCATCGCGCAATCGATCCTAGGCTCGATCTATACCGAAGTCAAGCGCGCGAAGATGCAGATATACCTATCGCTGATCTGGGGCGTGGCCTCCATCGCCGGACCGCCGATGGGCGCCTGGATCACCGAAGCGTTGTCCTGGCGCTGGGTCTTCTACCTTAACGTACCGGCAGGTATCGCTACTTTGATCTTAGTCGAACTTGGCATGCATAAACTCAAAGGCGACGACGACAGCATACACGACGGCTTCGATGTCTTCGGCAGCAGTATGTTGCTGACCGGATTGCTCGCGTTCCTTGGCGCTATCATGGTCGATACTCACGGCCATTTCCTCCTGGCTGCCCCATGGATGATAGGCCTACTCGCCATTTCGGTGATCGCCTTCTGCGTCCTCTTCGTGCATGCCAAAAACGATGCGCATCCGATCATCCCGATGGATATCTTTAAAAACATCGTCTTCCTACGCGCGGCTGCGGCGCGTTTCTTCATGGCCATGGCTTTCTTCGGTTCGATCGCCTTTATGCCGCTGTTCTGCCAGATCGGCCTCTCCCAATCAGTCGCGCAAGCGGGCAAGACGCTGACCTTCATGCTCTTAGGCTGGGTGACGAGCTCGATGATCGCCACGCGCGCCTATATCAAGATACCCTTAAACCACCTCACCCGCGCCGGGGCCCTCATCATCAGCGGCGGGTTCATCTATATGACCCTGCGCTTCCACACCCTGGGTATCGCGGGTCTTCGCTTGATGATGACCGTCCTGGGAATAGGCATGGGCGCCTGCTTCTCACCGTTATTGTTAGGCGTGCAATCATCCATCACGCGCAAACAACTCTCTGTAGGGACCGCGAGCCTGCAACTCATCACCAATATCGGCAGCATGATCGGAGTGGCGGCGACAGGGACCATCCTCGCATCCTGTATGCGCTCAGGCTTGAACGTATCCGACCCGTCGGCCATGATGACCGCTATGAACAAGGTGTTCTTCATGGACACGCTCATCTCCTTCGGAGCTCTTGGAGCGGTCTGGGGTTTGCCCCCGATCACGCCAAAGAACTGAAGATAGCGCTTTGTATAATCATAAAGTAGCTATCCTTTAGAACATGGAAACCATGACGCTCTCCCTATCCTGCGTCCTATCATGCGCGGCATTCCTAGCCAGTTGCCTCTACCTATTCAAAAGGACTCCCCAGGCGATCGGCGTCTGGAAAACCTTACTGGCAGCCTCGGTAGGGATACATCTGATAGGATTCATCCTGCGCACGGCGGACTTCTGGGCTTTAAGTCCCGTCGACAGGTTCTTCCTGCCCGTCAATACCTTCTTCGGAGCCTTGAGTTTCTTGGCATTAGTCACCAATCTTTTTTGCCTGAAGCTGGCGCACAAACACAATATCAGCGTACTCGGCGTCTTCGTCTTACCGATCTCGCTAGCGGCGCAGGCGGCGGCGCTAGCCTTCTTCGCTGCGACGATCCAACCGCTCGATGAAAAGATGCATAGCGCCCTCAATATCATCCATCCGCTGATCCTGATGAGCACTTACGGGACTTTAGCCAACGCCTTCGCGGTGGCCGGCGCGTTCCTGATCCAGGATTGGCAGATAAAATCCCGCAGACCCGGTGAATTCTGCTGGCAGATCCCTTCTTTGGAAGTACTCGACCGACTCAATTCCCGCCTGATGCTCATCGCCGTCCCGCTCTTGGCTCTCGGTATCTTGCTCGGAAGCCTTTGGGCGAGAGGCGCTTGGGGTCGGCTCTGGGGATGGGATGCTAAAGAGATTGCGTCACTGGTCACCTTACTCATCTATACGTCTAACATCACCATGCGCTGGGCATTCGGCTGGCGCGGCCGCTGGAGCGCTTTGATGAACCTGCTGGGGTTCGCCAGCATCCTACTGACTTTCTTCGTGGCCGATCTGGCCTCCAAAGTCCATGATTATCTGTAAAGACACACCCACGACCCTGACCGACTCATCGATACCCGCGCTCGGTATGCCGACCGGCAGCCATCTCCACATCGTCGGCACCAATCACAAGACAGGTTCGATACAGATGCGCGAGGCTTTGGCTAAACTCTGGGGCGGCAACATCAAAGGCGCGATGCAGGCCATGCGCTCTCGCTTTGGCGGCCGTCAAAGCGAGATATGCATCTTGTCGACTTGCAACCGCTATGAGATCTACGCGGTCGGCGACCCCGGGCTCGGCCGCGATATCAAAACGGCATTGCTAGCTGAAGTCCCGGTTGTGACACAGGATGAAGCGCAAGCGCTCTACGCCTACCAGGACGAAGACGCGCTCGACCACCTCTTCCGTGTTGCCAGCGGTCTTGATTCCATGGTCATCGGCGAGACCGAGATCCTCGGCCAAGTCAAGAACGCCTACGAGGTCGCCTGCTCGCTTAGCTACACCAAAGGCATCTTGAACACGGTGATGCAAAAATCCCTTTATGTAGGAAAAAAGACCCGCACGCAGACGGAGCTCTCCCGCGGGAAGATCTCCGTGGCTTCAGTCGCGCTCGACCTTGCCACCAAGATCTATGCGGATTTCAACACTGTCACCATCGCGGTAGTGGGCGCGGGGGCCATGGGTCTTGAGACCGCGCGCAACCTGCTGCATTCCAAGCCTAAGTCGAAGATATTCTTAAGCCGCACGCTGGAACGCGCCGAGGCCTTGGCCACGGAATTCGGCGGTACCGCCAAGACCTTGGAAGACCTCCCTGAAGTCATCACCGCGTCGGATATCCTAGTCACACAGCTTGCGACAGAAACACCAGTCATCACCCAAGCATTGCTCAAACCTCTTCTGCATGGCAGGCAGCGCGCGCTATTCATCCTCGATATCGCCATGCCCAGGAACGTCGCCGAAGACGTCGCAACATTGTCGGGAGTCTATCTCTACAATCTAAACGACCTTAAAGACATCTGCGACGCTAACATGAGGAACCGTTCAGGAGAAGTCGATAAGGCCGTAGCACTCATCCGCCAGGAACTCTCCAAGTTCCTGCCTAATTACTTCCGTCGGCTCCTCACTATAAGCCGATGAACGACCCTAAACGCGAGAGCATCATCTTAGTCGGCTTCACCGGAACCGGCAAGACCCAAGTGGGGAAAGCCCTAGCGGCGCTGTTGGAAAAACCGTTCTACGACGTCGATGATGCGCTCGAGGCCGCTTCCGGAAAATCAGTCTCCGAACTGATGGCTTTGCATGGTTTGGAAGGCTTCAGGGATTTGGAGACCAAGACCTTGCGCGAGATCATGGACCGGGAATCCGGCTGTGTATTGGCCACAGGCGGCGGCACCTTGAACCGTCCCAACAACCGCTTCTACGTAAAAAAGTTCGGACACGTCGTCTGGCTGGAAGCCAAGCCCGAGACCATATGGAACCGCATCAAACACAAACCCTACGTAGCCCCGCTCTTCTACACCAGGAATGACCCGCTATCGGCTATCCGTGATGAGCTACTGAGGAAACATCACTATTTCGCGCAGATCGCCGATATCAGGATCAACGTCGACGGCAAAACCGCGCATCAGATAGCTGCCGAGATCAGCGCTTCACTCTCGATCTTCGCAATCCGCTGATGCCCAGAAGATCTCTCCCCCTCGGCGGCACCAGCATCGTCATCACCCGGGCCCAGTCGCAATCCGGCGCTATGGAACGCCTACTCAAACACGCGGGCGCAAAAGTCATCGATTTCCCGGTGATTAAAACCATGGCGCCCCAAGACCCCACGCGCGCGGCCAAAGCGCTCGCGCAGATACGTGACTACGATTGGGTGGTATTCACCAGCGTCAACGGCGTCGCATGGCTGCTTAAAAGCGCTGACGCAGCGCGCGCGCATGACTATAGCGGTATCCGCACCGCTGTCATCGGACCCGCCACGGCCAGGAAAGCCAAAGAGGCGGGGTTCGACGTCAAAGCCATGGGCAAACGCTTCGTGGCGGAAAGCTTGTTGACTGCGCTGCGCCGCTTCCCGCTCAAAGGCACCAAGGTCCTCATCGCCCGCGCCGAACAAGCGCGTGACATCCTGCCTGAAGGCCTGCGTGAATCGGGCGCCACGGTCGACGTTGTCGCGGTCTACAGGACCGTCGCCCCCGACTTCTCAAAGCGCCATATCGATGATTTTATGCGCCATGGCGCTGATTACGTACTTTTCACCAGTTCATCGACCGTCAACAATTTTGCAACCATCCTAGGCGCAGAAAACCTCGCGCGCCTACAAGAACGGACTCGCTTCATCTCCATCGGCCCCGTCACCACGCAAACCGCCAAAGATACCGGGCTTAAGGTCAGCGCACAAGCTACCGAACACGATTTAAACGGCATCTTCAAAACCCTCCTCGCTTATGAGGCGCGCCATGGCGATATCGAAAAAGCAAGCAATCGAACTCTTAAAAGAAAACGCTGAAAGCTATTCCCGCGAAGAGATGCGCGAGAGCCTCATCGCGTCGGGATTCGAGCCCGCACAAGCCGACGCGCTCATCGCCGAAGCCACCGCAGGCAAGGCTTGGCTGCGCCGCCGCCTGCTTAAACGCATCTTGACGTCTCTATGCGTCATCGCCGCCAGCGTCGTCATATTCACAACCTACCGCCTTAAGCTTAAAGACCGCCCCGATCTGCTGCGCGACGCGCGGGCCGCGGCTCGATTAGGCGACCACGCGGGAGCCTTGCCTTTCTTTGACAGTCATATCCAGTCCTATCCCGGCGACGATTACGCGTATCTTAACCGCGGAGCCTCGCACCTTGCGCTGAAAAACTACGAAAGCGCGATCGCCGACTTCAAGCAAGCCCTGTTCCTTAAACCCCGCGATACCACTGCTTTAGGCGGCCTGATACTGACCTACGAACGGCGCGGCGCCGAACGTACGCTCGAAAAAGACTATTCCGGGGCGCTGCAAGACTATGAGCAGGTCCTATCCTTAGACCCCGCCAACACCCTAGCGATGAGCGGCAAAACCATCAATTTAGGGCTACTCGACCGCCGCGACGGATCCTCACGCCCCGAAACTAGCCAGCATTCCCCCATTATTCTAAAATGAGACATCCGACTCCGAAGCAGGAATCCCCAATGAAGATGACGCCACCGCCGAACCTTAAAACCCTGCTTGCTAAGATCCGTGAAGATGTGATCGACACCGTACTGCTGGTATTCCCTGACATGCAAGGGCGTTGGATGGGCAAACGCGTCACCGGCAAGTTCTTCGCGGAATCGGCCGCCAAAGACGGCGTACACGCCTGTTCATATCTCTTGACCGTCAACATGGAGATGGACCCTCTCCCCGGGTTCAAGCTCACCAGTTGGGAGCAAGGCTACCAGGATTTCCATATGGTCCCGGACTTTGAAACCGTACGCTACCTACCCTGGGCCGAAAAGACCGCGCTTGTCATCTGTGACCTCTACAGCGAAGCGGGTCGTCCCGTCGACGTCGCCCCGCGCTGGATCCTCAAGAACCAGTTGGCGAGAGCGCGCAAACTCGGCTTCACAGTCAAGACCGCCTCCGAGCTCGAGTTCTACCTCTTTAAGGAAACCTATGAGACGGCTAAGCAAAAAGATTTTCATCACCTGACGCCTTATGGCGCCTATATCGAGGACTATCACATCCTGCAAGGCGCCCGCGAGGAATTCTTCGTGCGTGACGTGCGTAATATGATGCAGGCTGCTGGCGTGCCCGTCGAATCCTCCAAAGGCGAATGGGGCCGCGGCCAACACGAGATCAATCTTGGCTACACGGAAGCGCTCGAGATGGCCGATCGCCATACGGTCTACAAACATGGGGCCAAAGAGATCGCTATGAGCAAAGGCGTCGCCATCACTTTTATGGCCAAATATGACGCCAAATGCGCGGGGTCGAGTTTCCATCTGCATTCATCTCTCTGGGATACCAAAACCGGCGAATCAAGCTTCTGGCGCGATGGAGGGCCGACCAAGACCTTTACGCACTACCTCGGCGGACAAATGACCCTAGCCAAGGATTTCGCCCTCTTCTATGCCCCTACCGTCAACTCTTATAAGCGTTACCAAGCGGGCACCTTTGCGCCCACTAAGATCACCTGGGGCAAAGACAACCGCACTTGCGGCTTGCGTGTCGTAGGTGAGGGACCTTCCTACCGCGTCGAGAACCGCATCCCCGGCGCTGACGCTAACCCTTATTTGGCTTTCGCGGCCACCATCGCCGCCGGACTCTACGGCATCAGTAACAAAACGGAGCCGTCCAAAGAATGCGTCGGCAACGCTTACGAGACGCCGGACATCCCGGAAGTCCCTAAGTCGCTCACGCAAGCCATCGCAGCGCTACAGCGATCTGCGACGGCGCGCGAAGCCTTCGGTGACGCAGTCATCGAACACTATCATCACGCAGCGTCACTCGAACAGGCGGCTTACCAGCAGAGCGTCACCTGCTGGGAACTGGAAAGGAATTTCGAAAGGATATGAAAATGATCTCGATAGATCCTTCGCTTCGCTCAGGATGACAGGCAAACTTTTTGTCATTCTGAGGAGCGCAGCGACGAAGAATCTCTCTGTCATTCTGAGCGTCAGCGAAGAATCAATAAAGGATCTACTTGACAGATCCTTCGCTTCGCTCAGGATGACAAAGGGAGCTACTCAGGATGACAAAGGGAGCTACTCAGGATGACAAAGGGAGCTACTCAGGATGACAATAGGAATTGAAGGAGTGAATTATGAGATTAAAAGACAAAGTCTGCTTGATCACCGGAGCGGCGTCGGGTATGGGCAAGGTCGCTTGCGGCATGTTCCTAAAAGAAGGCGCCAAAGTCATCGGCTTAGACGTCAAAAGAGCGGCAGACTTGCCGGCGTCGCCTGACTATCTCTTCATCGAGACCGACGTCACCAAAGAACAAGACGTCAACAACGCTATCGCGCAAGGCGTCAAGCGTTTCGGACGTCTTGACACCCTCTACAACAACGCGGGCATCATGATGGATAAAGACAGCTCCGTGGTGGACACGGACGCTTCGGTTTGGGACAAGACGCTCGATGTCAACCTCAAAGGCATCTACCTGGTCTGCAAATATGGCATCCCCCACCTCATCGCCAACCAAGGAGGCTCGGTCATCAACATCGCTTCATTCGTAGCCTTGGTAGGCTGCTCGGTGCCACAAGACGCTTATACCGCCAGCAAAGGCGCCGTCATCGCACTCACCAAGTCGCTTGCCGTGCAATATGGACCCAAAGGCGTACGCGCCAACGCCATCTGCCCGGGGCCTATCGAAACCCCGCTGATGATGGATTGGCTGCTCTCTAATCCCATCGAGAAAGCCAAACGCTTGAACCGCATACCCATGGGCCGCTTAGGCAAACCCGAAGAGGTCGTCTATGCCGCGATCTACCTAGCCAGCGACGAATCCCGCTGGACCAACGGTGCGGCCATGGTCATCGACGGCGGCATCACCTCGAATTACTTCTAAAGGAGACCGACATGAAAACAGCTCTCAAGCAAGCGCCGCAAAAGGCGAAACTCTGGAATATGATCATCAGCGGCGGCAAGACCCTCTCCGCCGACGGCGAGACTATGGACGTGACCAACCCGGCCACCGAAGAAGTCATCGCGCAAGTCCCTAAGTGTACCAAGGAAGACGTCAATGCGGCGGTACAAGCCGCGAAGCTGGCTATGAGCGGACCATGGAGCACCCTCTCACCTAAAGACCGCGCGCGCCTGCTCTTTAAGTTCTCCGCTGTGGTGCGCGAGAACGCCGAGGCGTTGGCGCAACTTGAGACCGCCAATACCGGCAAACCGCTGGCTGACTCGCGTTGGGAAGCCGGCAATGTGGCCGACTGCTTAGAATACTATGCAGGAGCGATCTCGAAATATTTTGGCGAAACCATCCCGGTGGCATCCAAAGGGCTAGATTTCACCCTGCGCCAACCCGTTGGCGTCTGCGCGCTGATCGTGCCGTGGAATTATCCGATGATGATCGCCACCTGGAAGATGGCGCCAGCCTTAGCCTGCGGCAACACGATCGTACTTAAACCCGCCAGTAACACGCCTTTAAGCGCGCTCAAATTAGGCGAACTGGCCCTGACCGCCGGTATCCCGGCGGGCGTCGTCAACGTCATCACCGGACCCGGCGCACAGGTCGGCAGCGTGCTGGCAGCGCACCCCGATGTAGCCAAAGTCTCCTTCACGGGCGAGACCACGACGGGAGCCGAGATCATGCGCCTGGGCTCCGACACCATCAAACGCATCTCCCTTGAGCTAGGCGGAAAATCACCCAACGTCGTGTTCTCTGACTGCGATTTTGACGCTTGCGTGGAAGGCTCGGCGATGTCTGTGTTCTCCAATGCCGGGCAAGACTGCTGCGCGCGCTCGCGCATCAT
>JBBTGF010000398.1:0-4939 GCA_038041525.1 Elusimicrobiota bacterium
AAAGCGACTGGTGTTGGGCCGCGACCATTTTGGCGTCAAACCGCTTTATTGGGGGGTGTTCAAGGACACCCTGATCTTCGCTTCGGAGATGAAGGCGGTCTATGAGCATCCTAAATTCATCAAAAATATCGATCCACAAGCGATCGATGACTTAATGACACTGATGTTCATCCCTACGCCGCGCACTGTCTATCAGGGTCTGTATAAACTTGAAAGCGGCCATCTTTTGGTGGCGGAGGCTGCGGGTACTATTGAAAAAAGACGCTTTTGGGATCATGGCAAACATCTTGAGTCTGCGCGCCGGGAGAGACTTGGCGACATCTTAGAGCGCCTGGATGCGAAGATCTCCGAGTGCGTCAGCTTGGCTTTGCGTAGCGACGTGCCCCTGGGCGTGTTCCTTTCCGGCGGTATCGACTCGGCGACCATCGCTTACTACGCGAAGCGGCACTTGAGCCAAGTCGATACCTTTAGCGTATATTTCAAGCAGGAGAGTTTCAGCGAACGCTGGGAGGCCAGGCAGACGGCCTCGATGTTAGGCACGCGTCATCATGAGATCATGATGGATTTTCCTGACGACATCCCCGCGTTCGCAGAGAAAGTCCTAGCAGTCTTTGATGAGCCGTTCGCCGACCCATCGGCATTGCCGACGTATCTGCTAAGTGAGGCGACCAAGCGCCATGTCACCGTGGCGCTCTCCGGAGACGGAGGTGACGAGCTTTTCGGTGGTTATCCGACGTTCGTGGCATCAGATATCCTCACGGTTTGGAACCGGCTTCCGGCATTCTTGCGCAAGGGCTTGGCGGTGCGTTTAGCCGGCCTCTTGCCTTCCCGTTTCGAACGGGTGAGCCTGGATTATCAGATGAAGAGATTCATCCAGACCGCCAGCGAACATCCTGACCCGGCGCAAGCCCATTTTTCCTGGAGAGGGGCTTTATTGTGGAGCCAGCGTAGAGAACTTTATACCAAGGAGTTCTTTGCGCAAGTAGCTTCGCGCCCGGCTTATGCCGATCTGATCCCTGCCAACGGCGTTTCAGGCATGGAGCGGTTCTTCTTAGCCGACCTCGAGGTCTATCTGCGCGATGAGTTCTTAGTCAAGGTCGACAGGATGTCGATGGCGCACGCGCTTGAGGTCAGGCCGCCAATGCTCGACCCGGAGCTCGCTTCTATGGCATTGGGTATCGATGAGGACCTTAAAGTCAATGGTTTTGAGACAAAATGGATATTGCGCAGGTTGATGCGGGGCAGGATACCAATGAGCGTGCTCAACGCCAAGAAAACGGGCTTTTCGCCGCCGTTGGCGCAGTGGTTTCTGCAACCCAGGTTCCAGGATTTCTTTAAAGAGAGTATCAGCGCTTCGCCCATGCGTAGTCTCGGTATCATTGATGAGGCTTACGCTAAGGGTCTTTTGGCGGCCCATAGCGCGGGTAGGCAGGATAACTCCAGACAGCTTTGGACGCTGATCGCGCTAGCCATGTTCGCCAAGCGTCATGCGTCGCGATGAAGTTCAAGCTGCGCAGTAAGTTCAAGCCGGCGGGCCAGCAACCGCAAGCTATCCAAGCGATATTGCAGAACCTTTCTTGCGGCGTCAACAATCAGACATTGCTCGGGGTCACCGGTTCGGGTAAGACTTTCACTATGGCTTGTGTCATTGAGAAGTGGCAACGGCCGGTTTTGGTGGCTTCTCATAACAAGGTCTTGGCGGCGCAGCTTTACGCGGAGTTTAAGAGTTTCTTCCCGAACAATGCCGTGGAGTATTTCATCTCGTATTACGATTATTATCAGCCCGAGGCGTATATCCCGCAGTCAGACACCTATATCGAGAAGGATGCAGCCATCAATGAACATATCGAGCGCTTGCGTTTGAAAGCGACGACTTCGCTATTGACCCGTAAAGACGTCATCGTGGTGGCTTCGGTCTCTTGTATCTACAATATCGGTGATCCAACAGATTTTGCCCATATGTGCGTGGAGGTCAAGCCCGGGCACGGTCAGGGTCGCGATCATCTGATGGGGCAGCTGGTCGCCATGCAGTATGAGCGTAATGACCTCGAGCTCGCCCCCGGGCGTTACCGGGCGCGCGGCGGCCGCATCGATATCTTCCCGCCGTATCTTGAGCATCCGCTACGGGTGAGTTTCGATGGGGATATTGTCGAGTCGGTGGAGACTATCCATAAAGTGACAGCCGCGGCGCTCAGCCGCCATAAGGTCGTCCATCTTTATCCCGCGCGCCATTTCGTCACTCCGAAAGAACGTATAGATAGCGCCTTGATCGACATTGAAAAGGAGATGAATGAGCGTGCCGCGGCGCTCAAAGCCCAAGACAGGCTACTCGAGGCGCAGCGTATCGTCACGCGTACCCGCTACGATATGGCGATGATGCGTACTTTGGGTTTCTGCAACGGCATCGAGAATTATTCGCGTTATCTAGCCGGCCGTGGCGCGGGGGAGCGGCCGTACTGCCTGATGGATTATTTCCCTAAGGATTTCCTCTTCATCGTCGATGAATCACACGTCACCTTGCCACAGTTCGGCGGTATGTACGAGGGTGACCGTTCACGTAAGGGGGTATTGGTCGAACATGGATTCCGGCTGCCCTCGGCGCTTGATAATAGGCCGCTCAAGTTCAAAGAAGTCGAGTCGGTCGTGGGTCAGTCGATCTATGTCTCCGCTACGCCTGGGCCGTACGAATTGTCACATTCGGCAGACAAAGTCATCGAGTTGGTAGTGCGCCCGACGGGCTTGGTCGATCCGCCGGTCGAGGTCCATCCCATCAAAGGGCAGATCGAAGATCTGATGCACCGTGTGAAAGCTTGTGCCGATAAGAAACAGCGGGCATTGGTCAACACGTTGACCAAGCGCACCGCTGAAGACCTGGCAGATTTTTTGACGAGGAAGGGCTTAGCGGTGCGTTATCTGCATTCCGATATCGATTCTTTGCAGCGCATCAAGATATTGAAAGAATTGCGCCAGGGGCAGTTCGATGCCCTGATCGGGGTCAATCTCCTGCGTGAAGGACTTGATATCCCCGAGGTTACCTTAGTGGCGGTGCTTGACGCTGATAAAGAGGGGTTCTTGCGTTCGGAGACTTCCATTATCCAGCTTTGCGGTCGCGCAGCCAGGAATCTTGATGGACAAGTGGTGCTTTATGCCGACAACATGACCGGATCGATGCAGCGAGCTTTAGGTGAGATGCAGCGGCGCCGCGAATTGCAGGTAGCCTACAATAAAGAACATAAGATCACCCCGCGCACCATCATCAAGGAGATCGCCGAGCTCTCCGAGTTCGAGAAGATGGCCCGGCGCAAGGGCTTGAGTCTGACCAGCGAGAGTTTGCTCGCGGCAAAGGACAAGAAGTCGTTGCCTCTGCTTGTCAAGGAGCTTGAAAGCGAGATGAAAGAGGCGGCTGAGCGGCTTGATTTCGAGCTTGCCGCCATCCTGCGTGATCAGATTTCCGAGATCAAATCAGCCCTGCGCGTCAGGGTATAATTGGGTGTGATTTCTCGCTCTACCTATCTGCGTCTTTTAGTCGGAGATGCGGCTTGTCTTTATTTCACGTTCTTTTGGGTCACAGTCCTGCGCCGTCTTGGCGCCGTTAATCAGGAATTCCTGATCGAGCATCTGGTCTTTTATTCTTTGGTCGTACCCTTATGGCTCTGGGTGTTCAATCTTTGCGGTCTTTATGAGCCCAGGTTCTTCAAGCGTTTACCGCGCGCCACACTCGGCGTCGCCGTGTTCGCCGCGTCCGCCTTGAGTGCTTTTGTGATCTATTTCATCTCGGGCATCTTCGATATGCCGACACCCAAGACGGTCTTGGTCTTAAGTGCGGCGCTTGCTTGGGTGCTGCTGGTCTATTGGCGAGGTAAAGCGCAGGCATGGGCCAGTGGCCTTGCCCAGGATCTGGCGCCGTCATGTTTGGTCATCGAGAAGGAACAGCTCTCCGTGATGAATCCCGCATGCGATGAGTCGCTGAAAGCCGCTGCTTTCGACGGCGTGCCTATCTATGTCGATTCGACGTTCATCAGCGAAGAATCAGGCAAAGCGCCTTTGGAGCGCATTGGTCCGCAATGGGTCATCGAGCGCGTCTTAGGTCGGCATCAGACGCAGATCGGCTATCACATCGCCAAACGCATCATGGATATCAGTTTTTGTTTGCTCATGTTCATTCCGGCGTTGATATTTGGCGTATTGGCCGCAGTCTGGGTAAAGTTGGTCTTAGGTGGAGGTGTCATTTATTCGCAGTCGCGGGTGGGATATAGGGGTAAGATTTTTACGCTCTGGAAGTTTCGCACTATGCGCGATGAAACTTTGAGCACGGACACAGCGCGGGCGCAGCTGGCCGTGCATGGGCAGGATAGCAGCGGTCGGGTAGCTGTCCTAGAAACCGTCACTGTCAAGAGTGACCAGCGCGTGGCCCGTGGCCTGCGGCTATTGCGCCGCTTGCATCTTGATGAGTTACCGCAGATCTACAACGTCCTGCGAGGGGAGATGTCTTGGGTGGGTCCCAGGCCCGAACAGGTCCTGATTACGCGTGAGCTTGAGAGCAATATCCCGTTCTATTGGACGCGGTCATTGGCAGTCCCCGGTATCACGGGTTGGGCGCAGATCAATCAAGGCTACGTAGAATCCTTTGCCGACGCGCGCGATCGTTTCGCATATGACTTGTATTATCTCGCCAACCGCAACGCCTATCTCGATGCCGCTATCCTGGTACGCACCCTGCGCACCCTCGTCGCCGCCGACGGCCGCTAGGTTAGTTGTGCTCTTGTCAGTGATATCTACATGGGGTATAATATATGTAAATTACGTAATTACATACAAGGAGAACGTATGTATCGTCAAATATTACGCCATTGCCAGATTACTTTACCGAAAGAGGCCGTTGAATTCTTCCACTTGAAAGCGGGTGACCTGCTTGAGGTCAAATTCGACCGTTCGGGGA
>JBBTGF010000399.1:0-2095 GCA_038041525.1 Elusimicrobiota bacterium
CGCCAGTTTGTGCCAATCGCCTTGGGCGAGTTGGCTCAACCAATCGCCGGGCGTGGTGCATGAGAGCATCGGGACTTTGGCCTTGGCTCCCTTTGTCGCTACGTACGCGATCGCTGCCGGCGCTATCGAAGCGATGTCGGCCGGTGTTATCAAGTTGCCGCCTATGTATGGTGCAGAGAATAAGGACGGCGCTCCCGGTATGTTGTATGCCTTGCATGAAGCGGGCCGTTATAGCGGGCAGATTGCGGCGGTCGTAGGTTCGGCAGTTTTGGCGGGGGCGGCCCTGGGGGGCCACACAGCGCTTTCGTTGGGGATCTCGGACGGCGTCGCTATCGGCCTGGGCGCAACGGCGTTGACAAGCACGGCGGTGCGGGCCGCTCTGATCACGGATCCGAATTATAGCGATGGGAACTTCACGCGCAGGAGAGTCCCCGATACGACGGCGCGCCAGAGGCGCAGGGAAGACCGTCGGTGAGGTGTGCCCGCTCAGTGATGAGCGTGGGATCAGCAGTATTGCTTTGCTGTATGTCTTTGACACCTGCTTTGGCAGGACTCGAGCATGATATCAAGGGTAAGGCGGAAAGATCGAAAGCCATCACGGATGGTTTTTTTGATGCCCATAAAGTCTCGGTGCAGTCAGCGCCAGCCGTCAAGGTAGAGCAACGAGCACCCGCCGACGCCGCTACCGCCAAGCAGGAAAATCCCAGTAAAAAATCCGTCAAAGTGGTCCCTGTGGGAAGAAAGAACGCGCATTTCACGGCGTTGTCCGGCGTCGGGAAGGTCGGTTGGTTCGCCAGTATCTTCGGGGCATTAGCCGCAGTCGGCTTGGTGCTGACTGCGGGGTTGGGTTTTTGGGCGAGCGCCGCGATCCTGGCGGGCGCGGCGCTCGCTGTCATCCAGAATCTTTCCGATTCTTACGATTATCACGAAGTCGTCGGCAGCGCTTTGCTCACTCCGTTCGCTGCGGCTTATGGCGCGCTCAAGGGCTCGCTTAAGGCGGTTTCCGGTGGCTATCTCAAACTTCCTGATCTTTGGAAGAAGGATGGGCGTGGCAGTTCCGACTTTTTGTCCATGGTGGAGGGCGCATCCGATATGGCGGGACAGGCGATCCTGCTTGCCGGGTCGGCGGCGCTGGCGCTCGGCGCATTAGGTGTGCTGCCGGTAAGCCTTGGGTTCATCTCTCCTGCCGCCGCTTTATTCTTGGGCGTTACGGTTGCGGTAAGCTCCGGCGTGCGTTTGGGGGATTGGGTCATGCAGCGCGAACAGGCGCAACAAGTCATCGAGGCGCATAGCGAGAACCAATATCTGCGTTCCCGGTCGCAACGCTTAGACGCTCAAGCGGTGGACGTGGAGCGGGAGCTCGGCGACTTGCGTCTTAGATTCAGCGTCGCGCGTTCTGCGGTAAAACCACAGCGGCCGGTCAGTCCCGCGATCGCGGATGTCGGCAGCGACGCCGACAAACTGCGCATGCAGAGTCAGGGATTGTTCACCACCAATGGAGCCAGGGATTTTGCGTTGTCAAGGATGAAGCAGCGGATCAAGTCGATGCGTAGCGTGGATGTTAAGGGCGCGCCGTATGACTTTAGCGGACTGCGTCTTAATGAGATGCCTGACATCATCGAAATGGATGGTTCCAAGACGTCTTGGGTCGAGCCACCCAAGAAATCCATGTTCTCGGTCTGGATCCCGCCTGCGGTCAAAGCGTATGCGTCATTGACATCCGGATTCGGTGATTTCAAACAGGGAGGTCCTTTCCGTTCGTTGGATGTTTCCGGACCCGCTCAAGGTGTGGTCATCAACATGGTGCCGGGAGTGGTCAGGTACGCTGATTTCCATGATGTCACTGCTGGAAAAACCGAGATACAAGTACAGGCTGCACAACGCAGTTTTGGCAACACAGTCATCGTCGAGAGTGATGACGGTAAAGGGCTCTTGGTCTATCAGCATTTGGGCGGCGTTTATGGGGATGGCGAGGGCAGTCTGCTTAAAGCCGGTGACCGCGTGGAGAGCGGCGAATACGTGGGAGCGCTTGGGCTTTCCGGTAAGAAGTCATCGTCCCCCCATGTCCTGGTATCGTGGATCGAGCTCAACGGTC